>SFHN01000063.1 GCA_004555635.1 [Eubacterium] saphenum | reverse complement strand
ATTGCGAGGATATGTCAGTATCCCAAGAGTGCGCGGCAGGGTGCCGCGAATTAAGGTGGCAACGCGGTATAGTTATTAAGTTATCTACTCCGTCCTTAAAGCAGGATTATCCTGTTTTGAGGGCGGATTTTGTTTTTTCTGAAAGGAGAAGTGCTATGCTGAAACCTACGCTTGAACAGGCAAAGGAATATGCGGGATACAGCATTGTTCCCGTGTGCAAGGAGATTTTGTCCGACGTAAAAACGCCTATCGAGGTGCTTAGAATACTCAAAAACGTCAGCCGCCACTGCTATATGCTGGAGTCGGTTGAAAATCAGGAGAAATGGGGACGGTATACCTTCTTAGGATACAACCCGAAGCTTGAAATCACCTGCCTTGACGGGGAAATGCGCGTGATGAACGTTCAGACCCGCGAAACCGAGGTTGTGAAAACCGCTCACCCCGCCAACTACATCAGGGAGCTTCTGAAGAAATACACCTCCCCGAAAATCGAGGGAATGCCCAGCTTTACGGGCGGGCTTGTCGGCTACTTCAGCTATGACTACATAAAGTACAGCGAGCCGTGCCTGAAGCTTGATGCGCGCGACGAGGAGCACTTCAAGGACGTTGACCTTATGCTGTTTGACAAGGTTCAATATCTCCACCGAAAACATCGAGCAGGGCTACGCCGAGGCGCAGAAAGAGCTTGAAGATTTGGCGCAGCTAATCCGCTTCGGACAGCCCGCAAAAGAGAAAAAGGCGCGGCTTACGAGCGACTTCCGCCCGCTGTTTAACAAGGAGCAGTATTGTGAGATGGTCGAGCGCGCAAAGCACTACATCTATGAGGGCGACATATTTCAGGTTGTGCTTTCAAACCGCCTTGACGCGGACTTCGAGGGCAGCCTGCTGGACGCATACAGAGTGCTTCGCACGACAAACCCGTCGCCGTATATGTTCTTCTTCTCGAGCGACGATATGGAGATTGCGGGCGCCTCTCCCGAAACGCTGGTAAAGCTTGAAAACGGTGTTCTTCACACCTTCCCGCTGGCGGGTACAAGACCGCGCGGAAAGACCGACGCCGAGGACAAGGCGCTCGAAAAGGAGCTGCTTGCCGACGAAAAGGAGCTTAGCGAGCACAATATGCTGGTTGACCTCGGAAGAAACGACATCGGAAAGATATCGAAATTCGGAACGGTCGAGGTCGAGAAATATATGTCAATAGAGCGCTATTCGCACGTTATGCACATCGGCTCGACGGTTCGCGGAGAAATAAGCGAAAGCAAAAGCGCGCTTGACGCGGTGGACGCGGTGCTTCCCGCGGGAACGCTCTCGGGAGCGCCGAAAATACGTGCCTGCGAGATTATAAACGAGCTTGAAAACAACAAGCGCGGCGTTTACGGCGGCGCAATCGGCTACATCGATTTCAGAGGGAACCTTGACACCTGCATTGCAATCCGCCTTGCGTTCAAGAAAAACGGGCGAATTTTCGTTCGCTCGGGCGCGGGAATTGTCGCGGACAGCGTTCCCGAAAACGAGTACAACGAGTGCATTAACAAAGCGAAAGCGGTTATGAACGCGCTCGCGCTGTCACAGGAGGACGACCTATGATACTGCTTATAGATAACTACGACAGCTTTTCCTACAACCTGTTTCAGCTTGTGGGAGAGATTGACCCCGACATAAAGGTTGTGCGAAACGACGAGCTTACAGCAGACGAGGTTTTCGCGCTTAACCCCTCGCACATCATCATAAGCCCCGGTCCGGGCAGACCCTGCGACGCGGGCGTATGCGAGGACGTAATCAGAGCGAACGCCGCGCGCGAAAATCCCGTGCCGCTTCTCGGCGTCTGCCTCGGCCATCAGGCAATCTGCGAAACGTTCGGCGCGGTGGTTTCCTACGCGAAGCGGCTTATGCACGGCAAGCAGAGTATCGCAAAGCTTGATACCTCATCGGCGCTGTTTAAGGGTCTTCCCGAACAATGCGGCGTTGCGAGGTATCACTCGCTGGCGGCAGACGAAAGCACAATGCCCGACTGTCTTAAAATCACCGCGAAAACCGCTGACGACGAAATAATGGCGGCAGAACACAAAACCGCTCCGATTTTCGGAGTTCAGTTTCACCCCGAAAGCATACTCACCGAAAACGGGCGGACAATGCTGAAGAATTTTCTTGAAATCAAGCGCTGAAAGGAGAACAATTATGATTAGAGAAGCTATAAACAAGGTTCAGGGCGGCGAAAACCTGTCCTATGACGAGGCGGCGGCAGTTACCCGCGAAATTATGACGGGCGAAACCACCCCCGCGCAGACCGCCGCTTTTTTGACTGCCCTGCATATCAAGGGCGAAACCATTGACGAAATCTCCGCGTGCGGCTATGTTATGCGCGACTGCGCAAACCGCGTGGAATACGGCGGCGACCTGCTCGAAATCGTAGGCACGGGCGGCGACGGCGCGCAGTCAATCAACATCTCAACAATATCGGCGCTTGTCTGCGCGGCGGCGGGCTGCAAAGTGACAAAGCACGGAAACCGCTCCGCGTCGTCGAAGTGCGGCACGGCGGACTGCCTTGAAGCACTCGGCGTTAACATCTCAGTATCACCCGAGGGCTGCAAAAAGCTGCTTGACGAGGTTGGAATGTGCTTTATGTTCGCGCAGAAATATCACAGCGCGATGAAGTACGTCGGTCCCGTAAGAAAGGAAATCGGCATTCCCACCGTGTTCAATATTCTCGGGCCGCTCACAAACCCCGCGCACGCAAACCATCAGCTTCTCGGCGTGTACAAGGAGGAGTTGTGCGAGCCGATGGCGCAGGCGCTGATTAACCTCGGCGTAAAGCGCGGAATGGTGGTTTACGGGCAGGATAAACTCGACGAAATCTCCGTATCCGCGCCGACAACCGTTGTCGAGTTTGACGGCGAGGACATAAAGAAGTACGTCATTACTCCCGAGCAGTTTGGCTTTACCCGCCACAACTCCGAGGAGATAAAGGGCGGCGCACCCGAGGAAAACGCAAGGCTCGCGCGGGAAATTCTTGAGGGCGCAAAAAATGCGGGGCGCGACGCGGTTTTGCTTAACGCGGGCGCAGCGCTTCACATTGCAAAGGGCATTTCGATGGAGGACGGCATAAAGCTTGCGGCGGATACAATCGACAGCGGAGCGGCGCTTAAAACTCTCGAAAAGTACATTGCCGTTTCAAACGAGGTTATGTGATGATATTGCAGGAAATCGCCGAAATCACAAAAGAGCGCATTGCAAAGCGCGAGCGCGAAATGCCGCTGTCCGCTATTCGCGCCGAGGCGGAAGGCTTAAGCGCGCAGACGGGCTTCCCGTTTGAAAAAGCGCTTTGCGGCGCGGAAATCTCGTTTATCTGCGAGGTGAAAAAGGCGTCGCCGTCAAAGGGCGTTATCGCCGAGGATTTTCCCTACCTCGAAATCGCAAGGGACTACGAAAAAGCGGGCGCAGCCGCTATCTCATGCCTTACGGAGCCGTTTCGCTTTCTCGGAAGCGACGATTATCTGCGCGAAATAGCGGCAGGGGTGAATATCCCCGTTCTTCGCAAGGACTTCACGATAAGCGAATATATGATTTACGAGGCAAAGCTGCTCGGCGCTTCCGCTGTGCTGCTTATCTGCGCTATTCTTTCGCCGCAGCAGCTAAAGGAGTACCTTGAGCTTGCGCACTCGCTCGGGCTGTCGGCGCTGGTCGAGGCGCACGACGAAAACGAGGTAAACACCGCCGTAGAATGCGGCGCGCGGATTATCGGAGTAAACAACCGCGACCTAAGAACGTTTTCCGTTGATATAAACAACTCCGCGCGGCTGAGAAAGCTTGTGCCGCCCGACAGGATATTCGTTTCCGAAAGCGGCATTAAGACCGCCGGGGATATCGAAAAGCTAAGGCCAAACGGCACAAACGCGGTGCTTATCGGGGAAACGCTTATGCGAAGCCCCGACAAAAAGCAGAAGCTTGACGAGCTTAGAGGATATGCGCTGTGAACGTGAAAATAAAGCTGTGCGGAATGTTCCGCCCATGCGACATTGATTACTTGAACGAGGCAATGCCCGACTTCGCGGGGTTTGTGATAAACTTTCCGAAAAGCCACCGCAGCATAACCCCCGAAACGGCGGAAGAACTGCGAAAACTCCTCTCCCCCGAGATAAAAGCGGTAGGAGTTTTCGTAAATGAGGATATAAGCACTTGCGCAAAGTTGGCGAGTTGTGGTATAATAGATTTGATACAGCTTCACGGCGCGGAGAACAGCGCGTATATCAAGGCACTGCGCTCGAAAACGTCCGTCCCGATTATCAAGGCGGTTAAGGTAACGTCCTCCGAGGACATTCACCGCGCGGAAAAGCTCGGCGCAGACTATCTGCTGCTTGACAACGGAACAGGCACGGGACAGCAATTTGACCACTCGCTTATTGACCACGAGAGAATAAGCGCTCCTTTTTTTCTTGCGGGAGGTCTTACCCCCGAGAACATCGCGCAGGCGGCACTCTCGGTAAAGCCGTTTGCCGTGGACATAAGCAGCGGAATAGAAACCGACCGCGTAAAAGACAGGGAGAAAATGCTCGCGGCGGTAAGAGCCGTGCGGGCGCTGAAAAATATCTGAAAGGAAACGACAAAATGGCAAAAGGACGATACGGCGAGTTCGGCGGACAGTATATCCCCGAAACGCTGATGAACGAAATACACAAGCTGGAGGAAGCCTACGAGCATTACTCCCACGACGAGGAATTTATCGCGGAGCTTGACAGGCTAAACCGCGAGTACGCGGGCAGACCCTCTCTGCTGTACTTTGCGGAGAAGATGACGAAGGACCTCGGCGGCGCGAAAATCTACTTTAAGCGCGAGGATTTGAACCACACAGGCTCGCACAAGATTAACAACGTGCTCGGACAGGCGCTGCTTGCAAAGAAGATGGGCAAAACGCGCATTATCGCGGAAACAGGCGCGGGTCAGCACGGCGTTGCGGCGGCAACCGCAGCGGCGCTCTTAGGACTTGAATGCGAGATTTTTATGGGCAAGGAGGACACTGTTCGGCAGGCGCTTAACGTGTACCGAATGGAGCTTCTCGGCGCAAAGGTTCACCCCGTAACGACAGGCACAATGACGCTAAAGGACGCGGTAAACGAGGCAATGCGCGACTGGACGAACCGCGTTGACGACACGCTTTATGTGCTCGGCTCGGTTATGGGTCCGCACCCGTTCCCGATGATTGTGCGCGATTTTCAGAGCGTTATCTCAAAGGAAGCCCGCGAGCAGATTCTCGAAAAAGAGGGCAGACTTCCCACGGCGGTTATGGCTTGCGTCGGCGGCGGAAGCAACGCTATGGGTATGTTCTACAACTTCATCAACGACAAGGACGTTCGGCTTATCGGCTGCGAGGCGGCGGGGCGCGGCGTTGACACCGGAGAAACCGCAGCAACAATTGCAACGGGAACGCTCGGCGTTTTCCACGGAATGAAGTCGCTTTTCTGTCAGGATAAATACGGGCAGATTGCCCCCGTGTACTCGATTTCCGCCGGTCTTGACTACCCCGGAATAGGTCCGGAGCACGCACACCTGCACGAAATCGGCAGGGCGGAATATGTCCCCGTGACGGACGACGAGGCAGTAAACGCATTCGAGTACATCGCGCGTACCGAGGGAATTATCTGCGCAATAGAATCGGCGCACGCGGTAGCGCACCTGATGAAGATTGCCCCGACAATGAGCAAGGACGACATCATCATCTGCTGCCTGTCCGGACGCGGAGATAAGGACGTTGCGGCGATAGCAAGATACAGAGGGGTGGATTTGCATGAATAAGATACAGAATGCGTTTACGAATAAAAAGGCGTTTATCGGCTTTCTGACGGCGGGCGACCCGACGTTTGAGGCGAGCTACGAGAACATTATGGCGCTTGTAAAAGCGGGCGCGGATTTGGTCGAAATCGGCATTCCGTTCAGCGACCCGATTGCGGAGGGTCCCGTTATACAGGACGCAAATATCCGCGCGCTTTCTAACGGAATGACAACAGACAGGGCGTTTGAGCTTGCGGCGAAGGTAAGGGAAAGCACAGATATTCCGCTTTGCTTTATGACGTATCTTAACCCCGTGTTCAGATACGGCTATGACAGATTTTTCGCGCGCTGCGCAGAAATCGGCGTTGACGGGCTGATTTGCCCCGACCTCCCGTTTGAGGAAAAGGAGGAGGCAGCTGCGGTTGCACGAAAGTACGGTGTTGCGGTTGTTTCGCTTATCGCTCCGACAAGCGAGGAGCGCATTAAAATGATTGCCGAAAGCGCAGAGGGTTTCTTGTACATAGTGTCCTCAATGGGCGTTACGGGCATTCGCAGCGAGATAAAGACCGACCTCAATTCGATAATTGAGAGCGTCAAGAAATACGCGAAGGTGCCCGCGGCAATCGGCTTTGGCATAAGCACACCAGAAACCGCCGCGAAAATGGCGAACATCTCCGACGGCGTAATCGTTGGAAGCGCGATTGTAAAGCTTATTGCGCAGTACGGCGAAAACGCCGCGCCCGAGATTTACAAATATGTAAAGGGCCTAGCGGACGCGGTTCACGCGGATTAAAACGTAATTTCACACTTATGGACGGGATATGGGAGTTTGCTCCCTGTCCCGTTTTTTTGCTGCGGAGAAAAAAGCAGAAAAGTGTGTCGAAAAACGCTGTATTCAGTGTTGACATTTTGTGGCATTCGTGCTATTATATAAGTAAAGACACATACAGGGGGTCGAAAGATGTTTGCGGCGCATATCAGAGAAGCGGACGGTATAACCCAATCCGTAAAGGAGCACAGCGAAAACACGACGCGGCTTGCTTGCGAATTCGCGGCACAAGCGGCGTCTTGCCTGCGCCCTTGTATTCGCCGACTACAGCATATTCCTTTCCCAAAACCGCACCGTGCCGCCAACGCTTTCTTCCGACTCCTCCGAAACCACGTCGGAAAGCTTTCCCGCAGCGGACTCCTCGTCACTTAAATATCTCCCCTCGACAACCATTCCCCTGTCCTCCCACAGTTCCCTTATCAAAGGCGGAACGCGGTAGCTGCTGTCGGTTATCAGGAAGCGTATAGGAAACCGTTTCGCCCCTCGCGAAGCTCGCAATATTCCGCAAACAAGTCTTCATTCCGAAAAATCCCCTCTTTCCTTTTCGCCGCAGCCGGCACATATTCCCTATGTTATCGGCAAATTCATTTTGGCATACAAAGCTTTCGAAAAATCTTTCGGATATCTTACATTATTCTTAAAATAGAAACGGGCGTGCTTAACAGCACGCCTGTCAATTCCTTTTTATAATCCGATGATTTTATACAGCACGCTTTTCTCAAATTCAAGCGGTCGGTTGTATCTGAAAAATACCGTTCCGTTTACTGGGGAGAATATCTTTGAAATGACCTCTCCCTCAAGCGGGTCGGTGATTTCGCACAGCAAATCCCCGCTTCTGACCTCGTCGCCCGTCTGCACATAGCTCCTGCAAATGCCCGACACAGGGCACAAAAATGCCGTCCGCGCCGCTGTTTATGAACTCAACGGTTCTTTCTCCCGAAACAATCGGCGTTCTGACTGCCTCTACGTTGCCCGACCACATTCCGAGATTTTTCAGCAGATTGAAAATGCCTGCGGTAAGCTGTCGGCAGTATTGGCGAACGCCTTCTGCCATCGTGTCGTCAGATTGTACAAATTGAGCGCAGGCGGGCTGGCGCAGTTCGCACGGCAGATTGTGGGCAGTACGAAAGCAGTTTCTTCTGTTCCCGGAAACCACCCCTATAAAAAAGCAGGCGGTGCAGGACTTGTACCGACGGTGTCAAAAGGCTGTCTAAAATGTGGCGTTTGTGCAG
>SFHN01000062.1 GCA_004555635.1 [Eubacterium] saphenum | reverse complement strand
TCTCATATTCTTTGTCGCGCGGTAAACGTGGTTCTCCTCGTCGTAGGTAAAGCGAACCTCGTTTGTGCCGACCGTCTGATGAACGATAGAAACCGACGACCCGAACAGCTCGCGGCAGCTTGCCGCAACGTCATATTCGGGGATAGTCAGCTCGCCGGGCTGCTCGGACTTTTGGTACAGCTCGGTGTTCTTGTTCAGCAGTATATTCCATATCGAGCAGTTGATGACCGACGTTTCGGGCAGCTCCGACGCCTTTTCAAACGGCGGGATATCGTTCACGACAACAGGGAAGATGAACTGCGCAAATTCGTTTTTCAGCGAGGTTTTGTCAAGCAGCGCTGACGTGCTGTCAGCAACGAAACGCACAGTTGAAACACAGCCAACAATCGCCATCGCAATCACAAATATCGCAAAGCAGAAGAAAAATCCCTTTCCGCTGCTCTTTTTAGGCTCGGGAGCAGGCTCCTCCACCGCATCTTCTGCGCCAAGCTCCGCAATATCGTTCTCAATATCGGGTTCGTTAAGCGAGCCGAAAAGCTCCTCAATAACGCGCTCTCCCTGCGGTTTTTCGGCAGGTGGGGCTGCTTCCTGTTTTTGGGGTTTATTCTGCGGGGCAGGGGCTGATGTGTTTGCAGGTTTCCTGCCGCGTTTTTTCTTTGACATAGCAATTCCTTTCGGGGGTATGATTATTTCAATAGCATATTTCTCAGAAAGTCGAGAAGCCCACAGATGCTAGGATCCCGCATTACGGCTAGGCTCTTTTATCTGCCGTAATGCAGCGTTTTCCGCGAAGCGGATAATGCAGCGTTTTGCGCGAAGCGCATAATGCGGTGACTAACGCAGATGTGAGTTTAACGACTGTCTGAGTTATCCTCTGATTTGTCCGTCGCCGTTTATCAGGTACTTGTAGGTTGTTAGCGCCTCAAGCCCCATAGGACCGCGCGCGTGCAGCTTCTGCGTGGAGATACCGATTTCTGCCCCAAGACCGAACTCAAAGCCGTCGGTAAAGCGCGTAGAAGCGTTTACATAAACCGCCGCCGCGTCAATCTGCTGCTGAAACAGTTCCGCCGATTTCAGGCTCTGCGTAACAATGCACTCGCTGTGCTTTGTTCCGAAGCGGTTTATATGCGCAATCGCTTCGTCAATGCTTGAAACGACCTTTGCGGCAAGCTTGTAATCAAGGAACTCGGTCGCATAGGCGGTGTCGTCGGCAATTCCGTCCACCTTGATAAGCTTTGCGGAAGCCTCGTCGCCGAGAATGCTAACCTTTCCGTTCCAAAGCTCTCCAAGCTTTTTGAAGAACTCCGGAGCAGCCTTTTCGTGCACCAGCACGTTCTCAATCGCGTTGCATACGGAGGGACGCTGCGTCTTTGCGTTATCGACAATTCTCACCGCCATATCAATATCGGCGCTTTCGTCAACATAAACGTGGCAGTTTCCCTCTCCCGTCTGAATAACGGGAATGGTCGCGTTGTTGATAACCGTTCGGATAAGCCCGCCGCCGCCGCGCGGAATAAGCAGGTCAATGCAGCTGTTAAGCTTCATCATTGCGGAAGCGACCTCGCGTGAAGTGTCCTCGACAAGCTGAACGCAGTTTTCGTCAGCCCCGCAGTCCGAAAGCGCCGCGCGCATAAGGTTCACAAGCGCCTTGTTCGAGTTTATCGCGTCGCTTCCTCCGCGGAGAATAACTGCGTTTCCCGCCTTAAGGCAAAGAACCGCCGCGTCAACGGTTACGTTAGGTCTTGACTCAAAGATAATTCCGATAACGCCGATAGGAACGCGTTTTTTAACAACTCTAAGCCCGCTTGCCATCAGCCCGCCGCCGATAACCTCGCCGATAGGGTCCGCAAGCGCGATTACCTTGTCAATGCCGTCCGCAATGCCGCAAATGCGCTGCTCCGTAAGTGTAAGGCGGTCAATTAGCGCCTTTGTCATACCGTTCTTTTCAGCTGCCGCAATGTCCTCTTTGTTCGCTTCAATAAGCATATCGCAGCTTTCTCTCAGCCGTTTGCTGATTGCTGCGAGAATTTCGTTTTTCTTTTGCGTGCTAAGGTTCGCTGCCGCGGGCGCCGCGGCCTTTGCGGCAGCGCCAAGCTGTTCAATATAACCCATAGTATCTACCTCTTCGTTAGTGTTCGTGCGCGCGGAAAACCGTGCAGCGCGGCTCGCCCTCGAACAGCTGATACAGCAGCTCGGGGTCGGAGTTTCCGATTATCACCGTGTCAATTCCCGCTTCTGTCGCAATCTCCGCCGCCTCGATTTTCGTGAGCATTCCGCCCGAGCCGAGGTCGCTTCCCGCGCCCTTCGCAAGACTGATGATATCGGGGGTAATGCGCTCTACAACAGGGATAAGCTTGCTTTCGGGGTTCTTCGGGTCGCCGTCGTAAAGCCCGTCTACGTCCGTCAGCATAATGAGCAAATCCGCCTTGCACAGCGAAGCGACTATTGCTGACAGCGTGTCATTTTCATCGAAGTCAAGCTGCTTTATTGACACCGCGTCATTAGCGTTGATTATCGGAATAACGCCCATATCAAACAGGGTGTTGAACGTGTTTACAACGTTCGTTTTGCGCTCAATATTCGAGATAACGTCGCGCGTAAGCAGAATTTGCGCAACCTTGTGGTTGAATTTTCCGAACGTTTCGGAGTAGTAGGTCATAAGCTCGCTCTGTCCGATAGCGGCGCAGGCCTGCTTGCCGGGCATATCGTCGGGCTTTTTCTTAAGACCCGCGCGCGCCGCGCCGACGCCCTGCGCACCCGACGTTACGAAAACAACCTCAATGCCGCTGTTTTTCAAATCGGACATTACCTCGATGAGCTTATGGCATTTTCTGATGTTAAGATGTCCCGAAGGGTAGGCGAGCGTAGAGCTTCCCACCTTTATGACAATTCTTTTCTTGTTTGTAAAAACAGGCATAAAAACACCTCTGTATGTAAATTTGCATTATTGCGTACAAATTCATTATACCAAATTTCAAAGCAAAATGCAACAGGTAAATGAAATTTATCGCCCTATTTCTTTGCGGCGGGTTTTCATCGAAATAAAAAAGGTATTCTAAGGTGCTGTGTTTTGCTTTTTGAACCGCGTTGGGGTTATACCCTCGTAACGCCTGAACAGCTTGCAGAAGTAGCTTGCCGTGCAGAAGCCGGTTTCAACTGCGATTTGCTCAATCGTCATATCCGAGCCTGTTAGCAGCTCCTTCGCCGCCTGAATACGCCGTTTCGCAGTATATTCCATCGGTCGCGCGCCGAGCGTGGTTCTGAAAAGCAGGCAGAGGTGCTGCTTTGATACCCCCGAAGCCGCGCAAAGCGCGTCCATTGTAATCTCCGACGCGTAGTTGCAGTTGATGTAGTCAATCGCCTTTATCAGCGCGGAATTTGGCGCGGCGGAGGTCGTTTTCGTGGAAATCTGACGATAGAACTCGATAAGAAAATCGTACAGATATCCCGAAGCTTGGTATGCGCCGAAAAAGCTGTCTGCTCTTATCGCTTCGTGCATTTTCCGAAAAATATGCTCCAGCTTGCCCGCCTCGCGAAGGTCAAAGACCGCCGGCTTCGTCAGCCCGAAGCGCTTCAGTGTGTCCTCCGCCGCAAATCCCGCAGGCACAACCCAGTGAATGTCCCAAAGCTCCTCCTCTGGGTAGTATTCGTGCGGATAAAATGCGGGCAGGAATATCGCGCTGTACGACGAAATCCTGATTTTCTCGCCGTCCAGCAAAAGCGTCCCGCTGCCCTTTGTGCAGAATAAAATCTGCGGGAGGGGATAGCCCTCCGCCCTTGAAGTGTGCGGCTGTCGGTCGTGCAGACCCATATTGTCAAGGTACAGCGGCAGCTCCTTTTCGCTGCGCATAATAGGGTAGTCACAGAAAAACAAAATATCCACTCCATATTCATATTGTTATAGAATAATAATATCATTTCTTGACGGGAATGTCAATGGCGGTTATAATATCATAAAAGTGCCGCGCAACGGCAGATTTACGGAGGAAACACATATGGATATATCAAAAATTGCAGCCCCGCCTCGCCAAAGAGCTTTATGCTGTATCACGAAAATCCGCAGCAGCTTCACATAAACACGCTTTCGAAGCACTGCTATTTTATTCCGTTCGGCTGGGGAGAAGACCCCTTTGGCGGCAGGGAACAGTCGAGCCGCTTTGAGCTTCTTAACGGCGAATGGAGCTTCGGATATTACGACAGCATAATTGATTTGGAGGACGATTTCGTAGCCTCCGCGCGCGACAAGACAATCCCCGTTCCGTCAAACTGGCAGCTTTTCGGCTATGACAAGCCGCAGTACACTAATGTCTGCTATCCGATACCGTATGACCCGCCGTTAGTGCCCGACGATATCCCCGTAGGCGTGTACAGCAGAAGCTACAACTACACTCCCGACAGGCTTCGAAGGATACTTGTTTTCGAGGGCGTTGACAGCTGCGTTTACCTATACATAAACGGCATTTTTGCGGGCTATTCTCAGGTGTCGCACAGCACGTCGGAGTTCGATGTAACAGAGCTGCTTCGCGAGGGCGAAAACCGCATTACGGCGGCGGTTCTGAAGTGGTGCGATGGAACATATCTCGAGGACCAGGATAAGTTCAGGCTTTCGGGCATTTTCCGCGATGTGTATATGCTTTCCCGTCCGCAAAAACGGCTCGAAAACTATGTAATAAGAACCGCGCTTTCGGAGGATTATTCTTCTGCTGTGCTTAGCTTCACACCATACGGCTGCGATGTAAGCGCGGTTCTTTCCGATGCTTTCGGAAACGTGATTGCTGAGTTTTCGGCAAGCGATAAAACCACCGTTTTTGCCGAAATTTCCGCGCCGGTTCTATGGTCTGCCGAAACGCCGTATCTCTACAAGCTGACGATTACCGCGTGCGGCGAGATAATCGGCGAGCGCGTCGGTTTTCGTAAAATCGCTTTGGAAAGCGGCGTTGTAAAAATCAACGGTAAAGCCGTAAAATTCAAGGGTGTAAACCGCCACGACAGCTATCCCGACACGGGATATTACGCTTCGCTCTCGCAGATGGAACGCGATATCCGCCTTATGAAGCGGCACAACATTAACGCGGTCAGAACCTCTCATTATCCCAATTCGCCGCTGTTCTATGAGCTGTGCGACAGGTACGGGCTGTATATAATCGATGAGGCGGATATGGAGTCGCACGGCTGCGTAGAGGTCTACAATGACTTTAAGTGGAGCTGTGAAGGCGCCTATAACGGAATAGCTTTGCTCGCTATGGACAAGCGCTTTGAAACCGCGGTAGCAGACCGCGCCGAGTCGCTTGTAAAGCGGGATATAAACCGCCCGTGCGTTGTTTTCTGGTCGCTAGGAAACGAGAGCGGATACGGCGAAAATGTGCTGAAAGCGGCACAGCTTGTGAAGAAGCTTGACGACTCCCGCCTGCTTCATTACGAAAGCACCCATCATCTTGATGACACGCCTACGGATATCCTTGACGTAGTGTCACAGATGTACCCTGCTCCCGAGGATATGCTGAAATTCCTTGAAAACGAGCAGGAAAAGCGCCCGCTTCTTCTTTGCGAATACTGCCACGCTATGGGTAACGGACCGGGCGATTTGGAGGATTATCACAACGTTTTCTATTCAAGCGAGCGCTTCTGCGGCGGCTTTGTTTGGGAGTGGAGCGACCACGCCTGCATTCTTGGCTATGACGAAAACGGAAAGCCGAAATACGGCTACGGCGGCGATTTCGGCGAAAAGCACAACGACGGCAACTTCTGTATGGACGCGCTGACCTACCCCGACAGAACGCCGCACACGGGGCTTCTTGAACTGAAGCAGGTCTATCGCCCCGTACGCGTTTCGAGGGCAGAGAGCGGGCGCTTCGTTTTTAGCAGTACGCTGGAATTTGCCGATGCGGGAGAAATGCTCGACTGCCGCTATGAGATAACCTGCGGCGGTGAAATTATCGCAGACGGACGCGTTGATTTCTCTGTAAAACCGATGGGCAGTACTGAAATATCGGTCCCCGATACCGCAAAGAATTTCGGCGGCGAAGCATATATCCGCTTCATCTTTACGGTGAAAAATGACACGCTTTTCTGCAAAAAAGGCTACGAAATCTGCTTCGACCAGATTAAAATCAGCGATGGGAAAAGCCTACCGAAAACCGCTTCTCCCGCTGCCGAATTAACCTTAATTGAAGCGCCGCTTTTTGTCGGCGTGAGTGCAGCCGGCGTGTCCTACCGCTTTAACAAGCGGCTCTCCGCGTTCGACAGCATAACCTGCGGCGGCAGGGAAGTGCTTGACCGCCCGCTCAGCTTCAACTTCTTCCGCGCGCCTGTTGACAACGACGTTATGAAGGGCGATTGGTACAGAGCGCACCTCAACGATTTTACGGTGAGGAATTACGGCGTAACCGCAAAGCAGACCGATTCCGGCGCGGAAATAACGCTGCGTCAGTCCTTCGGTTGGAGCATTCACCAGCCGTTTGCGTATATGGATGTAACCTACACGATAACATCGGACGGGCTGAATGTTCGCTGCGAAGCAGAGTTCTCGAACAAGGTAACATTCCTGCCGCGCTTTGGAATGCGCCTGTTTGTTCCCAAAGCGTTTGACAGGGTGGAATACCTCGGTTACGGTCCGTATGAAAGCTATATCGACAAGCACCGGGCAAGCTATTTCGGACGCTTTTCCTCTAAGATTTGCGATATGCACGAGGATTATATCCGCCCGCAGGAAAACGGCTCGCACTTCGGCTGCACACATATGTCGGTAACCGACGGGAAAACGGAACTTCGCTTCACCTCTCCCGAAACGTTCTCGTTCAGCGCTTCGGAATATACGCAGGAGGAACTAGCTGAAAAGCGCCACAATTTCGAGCTTAGAAAATGTGAAAGCAATGTAATCTGCGTTGACGCGGCAATGGCGGGAGTAGGCTCAAACGCCTGCGGTCCTGCGCTCGCGGAGAAGTACAGGCTTCCTCTTCCGAAAATTTCCGCGGAGCTTCAAATCGGCATAAGCGCAAAATAACTTCCCTAAAAAATATCAGCCCGAAGCGCGATTTCGCTGCGCTTCGGGCAATTTCATTGCCGCTATTCAAACGGGTCGGCGGTCTTTTTCCCAACGTCCGCTGCGTACATCGTAAGCGTGTTGTCTACGGTGTTTATGCAGCCGAGGTAGATTTCCTTTGCGCTGTGATAGCCCTGAGTATGAAGCTGCTTGTCAAGCC
>SFHN01000061.1 GCA_004555635.1 [Eubacterium] saphenum | reverse complement strand
ATGACCACGATAAACAAGTCGGGGGACATACTGAAATACACCGAGGATGACGGAAGCGTCAGCGCAATCTACTGCAACACGCTGGTGAACGGTATGCGCCTGCTGGTAAGCGTTCCGCTGTCCGAAATCAACGCCAACCGCAACCGCCTGATAGCTATATGTACTGCGTCATCAGCGGCGGTGTTCCTAATCTCCGTGCTGATAATAATGCGGTATACAACGCGCATTGTCGAGCCGCTGAAAAAGCTCACCGAAATCACGGGGCGCTATGCCGAGGGCAAATGGGACAAGAACTATATCTGCCAGACCTCCGATGAACTGCAAACGCTCTCTGAAAGTATCGCAGTTATGGCGGACACCACGCAAGTATACATCGAAAAAATCAACGCCGCTGCAAAAATTGACAGCCTTACGGGGCTTAAAAACAAGGCTTGCTACCTTGAGTACACCGAAAAGTTTATCAAAGAGCCGCAGAGCAATTTCGCGGTAGTAGTCTGCGACCTTAACTACCTCAAACGCGCAAACGACACCTACGGTCACGAGGCGGGAGATAAGCTGCTTTGCACCGCCGGAAAATTTATCTGCGAGATATTCTGCCACAGCCCCGTGTTCAGAATAGGCGGCGACGAGTTTGTCGCGCTGCTTATGAGCGGCGACTACGACGCGCGGTATGAACTGATGGAAAAGCTGCGCTGCCAGAACGGCGACACACTATGCGGCTTCGAGGACATAAGGCTGTCTGTTGCCTGCGGAATGGCAAGTGCGCCCGAGGACGGCGAAAGCTACGAGGAGCTGTTTAACATTGCCGACAAGCGAATGTACGAAAACAAAAAGGAAATGAAGGCTGTCAGAACCGACTAGCCGCAGGAGGTTTTTATGAAGAACATCTCTCGCCTGCGCAGTATCGCAATCATCGTTATCCTTGCCGCTAGTATGGCAATGTCGGTGATTTTCGGGCTTGTGTCGGCTAAGGCAACGCTGCGCGACAACAACGAAAAGGACTGCCGTATGACCGCAGCGCTTGTCAGCAACGCAATAGACAACAGTTTTCTGCGCCCGATGACAGTGTCCGAAACGATGTCGAAGGACGCAAGCCTAAGGGATTACCTGAAAAAAAGCGGAGCCTCCGCCGAGTCGGTTGAGGCGGAAATCGCAGACTATCTCGATTCTATCCGAAACGGCTTTGGCTATGTTATGGTGTTTGCGGTTTGCGAAAAGTCAAAGGCATACTACACCTACAACGGGATAAGCAAGTTTGTTGACCCCGAAAACGACCCGCACGACACCTGGTACAAGCTGTTTCTGGAGTCGGGGAAAAGCTGTGACCTTGACGTTGACACGGAAGAGGCGGCAAACTGGACGCTGTCGGTGTTCGTAAACGACGCGGTTTACGACGAGAACAACGAGTTTCTCGGGATTTGCGGCGTGGGCGTTGAGATGACGCAGCTTCAGCTGTTTCTTGAGCGCTACGAGCGTATTTACGATATCAACATTGACCTAATCGACCACACGGGGCTTGTTCAGGTTGACACCGACGGCGAGCAGATAGAGCGCGACTATATTAAGGTCGAAAACCTCTCGGCAATGACCGATGGGGAGTATTACTACGAAATACTCGACAGCGGAAACCGCGTGATTACCTATATGGAGAACCTAGGCTGGTTTCTCGTTGTTACGGATAACGCAGCGGAAAGCAAGGGGCTGCTTGCGACGGCAAAGCCGTTTTTGGGCTGCACGGCTGCGGCGGCTGTGCTTGTTCTTGCGGTTGTGATTGGCACAATGTGGTATGAGAAAGCGCACAAAGGCTCGGAGAAAAACGACTGACGAGCCGATTTCAAAAACAATAAGCGAAGCCGCCTTTGGCATAACGTCAAAGGCGGCTCTTATTTTCATTTCAGCCGATAAACTCGCGCACAAGCGAGTTTTCGGGGACAAGCGTCTTGCTTACGCCGTCAAGCAGCGACAAGAACTTCTCAATATCCGCGTAGTCGCTGTAGCCGTCGTAGCTTAACGCTGCGCTTTGCAGGTCGGGCAGAAGAATGTCGCGGTAAACCAGCGGCTCGTACTCGATAAACGTGTCGATGTCGAAATCCGCGCGGTGCTTAAACGGCATAATGTAGAGGTTTTCGCCGCGCTCCACCGACTTGAAGAAGTTAAACGTTTCCTTGATACTGCGCCCGCGGTAAAGCTTGTCGCGAAGCAGTCTGCGCATAAGCCTGATTTTTGAGGGGTGAAGCAGCGCGCCGCTGTCGTCGGAAATTCGCGTTCTGACCGACACATATACGCGGTTAGTGTAGCTGTCAGAGTCGCCCGTTACAAGCGGATTAAGCGCGTGTATTCCCTCCAGGATAACAAGGTCGCCGCGCTTGATTTGCAGCTTCATTCCCTCGCGGCGCTCCTGCGTTGCGAAATCGAACAGCGGAATGTCTATCTCCTCGCATCGGTTAAGCTTTTCGAGATGGGCGCGGAAAAGCTCCACGTCAAGCCGCAGCGGGCTTTCCAAATCAATGTTCCCGTTGTCGTCAAACACCTGTATATTCGCGCTTTTCGGCAGGAAATAATCGTCCATCGAAATCGTGTGGGTTTCGACGCCCTTTTCGCGGAGGATTGCTTTTATTCTTGCGGCAGAGGTGGTCTTTCCCGAGCCGCTCGGACCTGAAACAAGCACAATCGGGCGCTGCTCGCGCTCGGCATAGATACGCTCGGCGGCGGCTTCAATCTGCTTCGTGTACAACTCCTCGCCCTTCGCTATAAGTTCATTCGGGACTTTGGCTAATCGGTTAAGTTCGCTGACTGCAATAGATTTCATCGGCAGGCTCCTTTGGGGCGTATTTTGTAAAAGCGGCGGCTCAGCGCTGACCGTAATATGCGTTCGCTCCGTGCTTTCTCAGATAGTGCTTATCAAGCAGCTCCTGCTGCATAACGGGGATATCGGGGTTCATCGAAAGGTTGTGCCACGCCATAAACGCAAGCTCCTCCATCACCACCGCGTTATGCACGGCGTTGAACGGGTCGGTGCCCCAGGTAAACGGTCCGTGCGAATGAACCAGCACGGCGGGGATATCGTCCGCAGGCTTCCCCTCAAATGTTTCTACGATAACATTGCCCGTTTCGTGCTCATATGCGCCCGCGATTTCCTCGGGGGTCATTTTGCGCGTGCAGGGAATTTCACCGTAGAAATAGTCGGCGTGGGTTGTTCCGAGAGGGGGGATTCCCCTGCCTGACTGCGCGAAAACCGTCGCCCAGCGGCTGTGGGTGTGAACCACTCCGCCGATGTTTTCAAACGCGCGGTAAAGCACAAGGTGCGTCGGCGTGTCGCTCGAGGGGTTAAGCCTGCCCTCAACGCGCTCGCCCGTTTTCAGGTCAACCACCACCATATCGTCTGGGGTCATCTTGCCGTAATCAACGCCCGACGGCTTTATCACAACAAGCCCCTTTTCGCGGTCGATTCCCGAAACGTTGCCCCAGGTGTAAACAACGAGATTGTGCTCGGGAAGCTGCATATTCGCTTCGTAAACCTTCTGCTTTAGTTCTTCTAGCATAGTTTTCCTCCTACTGCATTTTTATTCCGTCAGAAACAGCGCCGCAAATTCTTCCTTGCAGCTGCTGTTGCAAAGCGCCCACATTGCCCGCATTACGGCATACTCCGAGGTCATTTTTTTAGCGTCGATAACGCCGTATTCCAAAAGCCGCGCGCCGACCTCGTACAGCCCGATATCGCTGCCGCCGTAAACGCACTGCGTGGCAGCTATCACATAAACCCCGCGCGAAACCAGCCGCGAAAGCTGCTTAAGATACGCGCCGTCGCCGTAATCTGGCAGCCCGCCCGTGCCGAAGCACTCGATAACCACCGCTTTGATATCCCCGCCGACGTCAAGCACCGACGCGGGATTTCCGGGGATTAGCTTTATAAGGCAGACGCGGCTGTCAAGCTGCGCCCGATAATTTCCCGTGTTAATTATATGCGCTGCGCTTCCTGTCGGTGAGATAGGAGAAAACACCTCGCCATTTACCGTGCCGACAAGCGGGCGGTTTGCGCTCTCGAATGCGTCGGTGCTGTCGGTGCGCAGCTTTACGGCGCAGCGCCCGTCGATAATCTTCCCGCAAAAGCAGACGACAACGCCGCTTGCGCCGCCGCTTAGCGCATAAATAAACGCGTCGCGAAGGTTTTTCGGAGCGTCGGAGTTGTCCGCGGTAAGCGGCAGCATACTCCCCGTCAGTACAACGGGCTTTTTGCTGTTTGGGATAAGGCAGGACAGCGCCGCAGCCGCATAGCCCAAAGTGTCGGTGCCATGGGTTATCACAAAGCCGTCAAAACGGTCGTATTCTTCTCGGATAAGCTCCGCTAGCGCGCACCAGTTTTTCGGCGACATATTCGTGCTGTCAAGCGAAAACGGCTGCACCGTTTCAAGCTCAAAGCCCTCTCCCAAAAGCGGCAGCCCCGCCGCAAGCTTCGCTGCGGATAAAGCGGGAGAAAGCCCGTTTTCCGTTTGAGAGCAGGCAATCGTGCCTCCCGTCGCAACAAGGAGTATCCTGTGTTTCTTTTCCATTCGTCCTCCGCTGTTAAACCCGCGTGTTCGTGAAAACTCGCCCGCCTTTACAAAAATGCAGACAAAGTTTCCCCTGTCCGCATAGCAAAGCTCCGATTACCTCGGCTCAACGATGAACTTCATCGCTGTCCTTTCCTCGCCGTCAATAGCTACGGTTGTAAACGCGGGTATGCAGATGAGGTCAACACCGACAAGCGCCATATAGCTTCTCGCAATCGCAATCGACTTTACCGCCTGATTTGCTGCGCCTGCGCCTACCGCCTGAACCTCAACCTCGTTATGCTCCCTTATTACCGCCGCAATAGCGCCTGCAACGGATTTCGGAACCGAATGTGCGGAAACCTTTACAACTTCCATTTTGTCTACCGTCCGGGGCAAAGCCCCGCCTTTCCTTCTGCCTGTTATTTCTGAGCGTGTATTTTTCTTATGCGCCGTATGTCGGTACACCTGCCGCTCTTTGTGTCTATGTCAAGCAGCGCTCCGTTAATCTCTATGTCGCCGCCTGCAAATACGTGTTTTTTCGGGTAATAGGTGAGAAACTTCTCTATGATGATTTCCTTTTCGACGCCGAGAATTGACTCCTTTGCGCCCGTCATTCCGACGTCGGTGATATACCCCGTGCCGTCGATAATCTGCTCGTCTGCCGTGGTAACGTGCGTGTGCGTTCCGATAACGGCGGACACGCGCCCCGCGAGGTAATAGCCCATCGCGCGCTTCTCGCTTGTCGCCTCCGCGTGAAAATCAACTATGACAACCCGCGCATTTAGTCCATCGAGCATTCTGTCGGCATAGCGGAACGGATTTTCTATCGGCTGCAAAAACGTCGTGCCGAGAAGATTTATCACCGCCACGCTGAACGAGCCGAAGTCAAGCGTCGTTATGCCCCTGCCGAAGATGTCCTCGCCGTAATTCGCGGGACGAAGCAGCCTGTCGTTGCGCTCCAACTCCTCGTCGATTGACTTTTTGCGGAACGTGTGGTTGCCCGTCGTGATAACGTCTGCGCCCGCGTCAAAAATCATTGCAGCGGAGCGCGGGTCGATTCCGTTGCCCTCAGCGGAGTTCTCGCCGTTTACTATGACAAGCTCCGCACTAAGCTCTCGCTTCATCTCCCGCAGTTCTGCAAAAAGCGCATCGCATCCGCCCTTTCCGACAACGTCGCCGATAAAAAGAACCTTCATCAGCGGAAGATAACCTGGTCTCTTGCGGGGCCTACGCCGAGTATTCCGATGTGGCAGCCGCAAAGCTCCTCTAAGCGGAGAACATACTCGCGGCACTTCTCGGGAAGCTCCTCGAACTTTCTGCAAGCGGTGAAATCGCCGTCGAATCCGTCAAGCTCCTCGTAAACGGGCGTGCACTCTGCAAGCTCATCGAGCGTTGCAGGGAAATCGTTAAGCGTTCTGCCGTCGTTCGTCTTGTAGGCAACGCAGACCTTCAGCTTGCCTATGCCCGAAAGCGTGTCGAACTTGTTTATCGCAAGGGAAGTAAGCCCGTTCACGCGGACAGCATGGCGCATAATTACCGCGTCAAACCAACCCGTTCTGCGGGGTCTGCCCGTTACCGTGCCGAACTCGTGACCGCGCTCGCGGATAAGCTCACCTGTTTCGTCGAAAAGCTCCGTCGGGAACGGACCGTTGCCTACGCGGGTGGTGTAGCTCTTGGCAACGCCGATAACCTCATCGATAAGCTTCGGACCAACGCCCGTGCCGACGCACGCACCGCCCGCAATCGGGTGAGATGATGTAACGAAAGGATATGTTCCGAAGTCGATGTCGAGAAGCGTTGCCTGCGCGCCCTCAAACAGCACCTTCTTCCCTGCGTTATACGCATTGTAGGTAAGTACGGACACATCGGCGAGGTACTTCTTGAGCTGCTCGCCGTATGCCTTGTACTGCTCATAAACTGCATCAAGGTCAAGCGGCTCGCCGCCGTAGACGTTCTTTATGACGAGATTTTTCAGCTCGCCCGTGCTGTTTATTTTCTCGCGGAGAAGCTCAGGGTGGCACAGGTCGTACATACGCAAGCCGATTCGGTCAGCCTTGTCCGCATAGCACGGACCGATTCCCTTACCCGTTGTTCCGACGTTCACGCCGGTTTTCTTTGCCTTAAACTCCTCGGAGAGCTTGTCAAGCGCGATATGCCACGGCATAATCACATCGGCGCGCTCGTCAATGCGCAGGTTGTCGCAGGAGATACCGCGCGCCTGCATACCCTTAATCTCGCCGAGAATGCCCTCGGGGTTGATTACAACGCCGCTGCCCAAAAGGCAAAGCGTTTCGGGGTAGAATATACCCGACGGGAGAAGCTGAAGCTTATACACCTCGTCGCCGTGAACGACGGTGTGACCCGCGTTGTTTCCGCCGCTTGAGCGGACAACTACCTCCGCCTGCTCAGCCATTATGTCAATGACCTTGCCCTTTCCTTCATCGCCCCATTGTGTACCGACAATTACGCTTGATGACATTTACTTTTCCTCATTTCTTCGGGCATTCCTGCCCATATTATTCATACATAAGTATTATATCATAAATTTACGACAAATTCAAGTGGCAAAAGCCATTTCGTGAAATTTTCAGGGTAGCTATATTGCAGATATTGCCCAACGCACTTCTTTTCCATCACAAAATGAAAAACCCTCCCCGTAAAGGAGAGGGTTTTGTAG
>SFHN01000060.1 GCA_004555635.1 [Eubacterium] saphenum | reverse complement strand
CATAAACCGAATATGCTCCCCGCCCTTGATATTTTTCCGATTTGTGATATAATAGAATAGGATAATAATTTTTCTGAAAGGATATCTATGAAAACAGTTTTAACAGACAGGAGCCTTTGCGAATACACCCTCGCCGAAAACGCAAAAGAGGAGCATATCTTCGGCTACATAAGCGCGCTTCGCGACGCGGGAATAAGGCTCGTAGAAATGGACGTGCGCACGGTTATTAAAATGACCGAGCTGCCCGACGGAGTAAAGTATATTTACAGGATAACCGACCCTGTTTTTGCCGAGATGGCAGAAGCGTTTGATTTTGACTATGTTTTGCTCAGGATTAACGACCTGAAAAAGAACATTAAGCTGACGGCGCCCGCTATCGTCGAGCTTTCGTCGGAGATTACCCCAAATCCGCAGCTTTTCAGGCTGATTGGCTCGCTCACGCGCGGCAGGCTGAGTATGATTCGTCTGCGCGGTGCGTTTCCGCTGCTAACGCGGGAGGAGGTCGCCGCGATGGTCAGAAACCTGCGTATGACAGCGGCGGTGGCGGTGGATTTCCTGCCCGAGCGCTCCCCCGCTTCGCTCGACGCGGCGATAAAGCTGTCGCAGGCAGGCGCGGACTGCATTTCGCTGTGTATGGGAGCGCACCCGAGCTTTGTGGGCGTGGAGGAATATATGTTCACGCTGATGTCGGTGTTCGACACTTTGCCGCAGGAGTTCAATATGGCTGCGCTCTGCCGCGCGGCGGTGCTTCACAAGGCGATTTTCGCAAACAGCGGCGAGGACTCGATTACGCGCATTATGCGGCTGCTTGACCGCGATATCGCGGGGCTTGTAAACGTTGATACGGGAGAAAGAGTGCGTATGCACGTTTCGCTTAGGGACAATCAGTATCTGCGGCGCGAGTTTGTTTCGGCGCTCGAAAAAATGGCGCGCGAGCAGGATATGCCCGAGGAGCTGATTTCGGAGGTGACAGCGGCGCTGGAGCACTTTGACGTCAGACTCCACAGCGAAGAGCTGTTAAAAAACAACAAGCCGAAGGGGCTTGTGAATTAAGATTAGATAAACAAAATTATGATTAGTTTAGCAAAAGAGAGGAACAAAAATGATTAGACTTATTGCAAGTGATTTGGACGGCACACTCTTAAACGACAAGAAGCAGCTGCCGCCGGATTTTTTCGAGGTGCTTGACGCGCTGGAAGAAAAGGGAGTTCGCTTCACGGTGTCAAGCGGGCGAACCTACAATGCGGTCCAGCACCTGTTTCCGGAAAGCAGGCACAGGAACATCGATTTCATCTGCGACAACGGCGCGTGCGTTATTCACGACGGGCGCGTTATCAGCATAAGGGAGCTTGAGCGCCCGCTGTTTGAGGAGGTTCTTTCGGAGTGCGAAAAAATCGACGGGATAAAGGTGCTGGTGTGCGCAGCTTCCGCTACATATCACCTTACAGACGACCCGAAATTCAACGCGGAGATTGAGAAGTTCTACAAAAATCACGTTCCTGTGGAAAACCTCCGCGATGTAAACGAGATGATTTATAAGCTCGCTATCTGCGATTTTCAGGGGTCAATGACCCGCGTTAAGCCTGCGCTTGACGCTAGGTTCGGAAAGCGGCTTAACGTGCAGGTGAGCGGACCGCTGTGGTTGGACGTTATGGCCGGAGGCGTAAGCAAGGGCGCGGCGTTATCCGAGCTTCAAAAGCAGCTTGGCATAGCGAAAAGCGAAACGATGGCGTTTGGCGATTACTTCAACGATGTGACAATGCTTGCGCAGGCGGAGTACAGCTTTTGTATGGAAAACGGACACGAGGATGTGAAGAAGCTCTGCGCGCGTATTGCGCCGACAAATAACGACTGCGGCGTTACAAAAATGATTCGAGAGTACGTTCTCGGCGGGAAGAAAGAGGGCTAAGATGAACATACAGATTTTCGGCAAGTCAAAGTGCTTTGACACCAAAAAGGCGGAGCGCTATTTCAAGGAGCGCGGCATAAAGTTTCAGTCGGTGGATATTCTTTCAAAAGGGTTAAGCCGCGGGGAGCTTGACAGCGTTGTCCGCGCGCTCGGCGGGAAGATTGACGCGGTAATAGACGAAAACTCGCGCGACTACGCCGAGATAAAATACCTCTACGACGACGCAAAGCCCGACAAGCTTGCGGAAAACCCGAAGCTTTACAAAACGCCGATAGTGCGAAACGGGCGGCAGGCAACCGTGGGCTACTGCCCCGAGGTCTGGAAGGAGTGGGAGTAACGATATGCAGGTAGCTTTTCTTATACTGCTGATTATGATGTCGGCGTTCTTTTCGGCAAGCGAAACCGCATTTTCGAGCGTAAACAGAATACGCCTTAAAAGTATGGCGGAAAACGGCTCGCGCGGGGCGGAAAGGTCGCTGAAAATACTCAAGAAATACGACCGCGCGCTTACGACCATTCTCATCGGCAACAACATCGTGAACATCGCGACCTCGTCAATCGCGACAATACTTGCGATTAAGCTTGTCGGGGAGCAATACGGCTCGCTTGTTTCGACGGTCGTTGTCACAGTTGTGGTGCTTGTTTTCGGTGAGGTGCTTCCGAAAAGCATAGCAAAGGACTGCGCGGAGAGCGTCTGCATTGCGATTTCGGGGATAATCAGCTTTCTGATGGCGATTTTCACGCCGTTTTCTGCGCTTTTCCTGCTGCTGAAAAAAGGCGTCAGCCGCCTTATGCACCAAAAAAGCTCCGTCAGCGTGACCGAGGAGGAGCTGAAAGCTATCATCGACGAAATCGAAGACGAAGGAGTACTTGAACAGCAGGAAAGCAACCTTGTGCGAAGCGCTCTTGAATTCGATGAGATTACGGTTGACGAGATAATTACACCGCGCGTGCGGATAACGGCAGTTGACGTGAACGCGCCTGCCTCTGCGGTGCGCGAGAAGTTTCTCCAAGAGGAATACTCGCGTATGCCCGTTTACGAAAAGACGCTCGACAACATTATCGGCATAATCACCGAAAAGGACTTCTTCCGCGAGTACGAAAAGAAGCGCGACGACCTTTTTATACGCGAGATAATGCAGGAAACAATATACATTCCGCATATGCTGAAAATTTCCGAGGTGCTTCGCACAATGCAAAAGCAAAAGTGCCATATGTCCGTTGTGCTTGACCAGCACGGCGGAACGCTCGGTATTGTAACTATGGAGGATATTCTTGAGGAGCTTGTCGGCGAAATCTGGGACGAAAGCGACGAGGTAAAAAGCCCCGTTACCGCGATAAGCGAAAACGAGTTCGAGGTTTACGGCGACGTTTCGCTCACTTCCCTGCGCAGATGGCTGCTTGCAAGGGATATCGAGCCGGAAATAAACGGCGAGGCGCGGACTGTCGCGGGCTGGGTGCTGGAGATGTTCGGCAGGATTCCGAACACGGGCGATACTGCAGAAACCGAAGACTTTTATGTAACTGTGCTTGACGCGGCAGAGCTTCGGATAAACCGCGTTAAATTCGTGATAAAGGAAAAAACCGAGGAAGAAGAATAAAAGATGAAAAGCTTTTATATCCTGCTGATTGCGCTGTCGGGCGGATATCTTACCGCGCAGCTTTTCGCGTGGTTGTTTTTTGAAAAGGTTTTTTTCCCCGACGGGGGAGAGCTTTTCGAGCGCCGCAAAAACAAGGCGGAGTGGCAGACGGTGTTCCCGAAAAATATGCTGCTGCTTATCATTTTCGTGTTTTCGGCTTCGCTTATCGGACTTCTAACCTATATTGCGGGAGTCGCGGGGTGGGTTTCAATGCTTATGGGCGCTGTCGGCGGACTTGCGATTAACTTTCTGATTAACACGGTGATTGCGCCCCTGTTTTTTCGCGCAAACCACGAGGGCGCACCAAAGGACGACGAGCTGTCGGGACTTTCGGCGGTGGTAACGGAGGATATCGACGAGGACGACTACGGCACAATCCGCGTTCGCAGAAAAAGCCGCGACTACCTGTTTCGCTGCGCCTCGGCAAACGGCAGAGCGCTCCCAAAGGGCTGCAAGGTCGTTGTGCTTTACGCACAGGACGGGCTGTGCTTCGCGGAAAGCGAGGAGCATTTGTGCGACGTTCTGTTCAAGGAAGACGCGCAGTGATATTCTTCCAAAAAACTTGACAGTTTCCGCATAATATGGTAGAATAATAGAATGTAATAATACCCGAAAGGAAGTTCAACAAATGCTCGAATTACAGGAACTCGTCTGGCACCTGCCCGACGGCGAGCCTATTATAAACGGCGTAAGCTATAAAGCTAACAGCAAGCTTACAGTGGTCACCGGTCCTAACGGCGGAGGTAAAACCACGCTTGCAAAGCTTATCGCGGGAGTAGTTACCCCCGACAGCGGAAAAATCCTGCTTGACGGCGAGGATATCACAAATCTTGACATTACCGAGCGCGCAAAGCGCGGAATCGCATATGCGTTTCAGCAGCCCGTGCGGTTCAAGGGGCTTACCGTCCGCGACCTGCTGGAGCTTGCGGCGGGAGAAAAGCTGCGCGATACCTCTCTTTGCGAGCTGCTCGGAAAGGTGGGGCTTTGCGCGGAGGAGTATATCGACCGCGAGATGAGCGCGGCGCTCTCGGGAGGCGAGGCAAAGCGCATTGAAATCGCGACGGTTCTTGCGCGAAAGGCAAAGCTTTCGGTGTTCGACGAGCCGGAGGCGGGCATTGACCTGTGGAGCTTTTCGCGGCTTGTGGAAACGTTCGAGGAAATCCGAAACAGCACGGAAGGCTCGCTTGTCGTGATATCGCATCAGGAGCGTATTCTTTCCATTGCGGACGAGATTGTCGTGATTGCAGACGGAAAGGTTCGCACGGCGGGCGCAAGAGAGGACATTCTGCCCGCGCTGCTTAATGGTGAATACACCTGCAGCTGTCCTAAGAGAAACGGAGGTGTCTGCTGATGAACGAGTTACCCGAGCTTAATTTCAACAGCGTAACCGCTGATTTGCTGAAGGTCATTTCCGACTACGACGGCGTGGAGTTCAAGGGCGCATACAATATCCGCGAGGACAGCAAGTGCGCAGGCAGAAAATCAAGCGAAAACATCACCATAGAGAGCAAAACCGACAACCCCGGAATTGTTATCACCGTAAAGCCAGGCACAAAGGGCGAAACCGTGTTTATTCCCGCGTGCGTTACCCACAGCAAGGTTGACGATTTGGTGTACAACGACTTTTTCATAGGCGAGGGCGCAGACGTTGTCGTTGTTGCAGGCTGCGGCGTTCACAGCGACGGCGAGGAAACCGCGCGGCATAACGGCATACACCGCTTCTTCCTCGAAAAGGGCGCGAGGGTGCTTTACAAGGAAAAGCACATCGGTACGGGCAGCGGAGCGGGGCTTAGGAAGATTGACCCCGTGACTGACTGCTTCTTAAAAGAGGACGCCTATCTCGAAATGGACACGGTTCAGCTCGGCGGCGTTGACCGCTCGACACGCTCGACAAGCGCGGTTCTCGAAAAGGGCGCAAAGATAATCGTGCGCGAGCGCATTATGACCGACGGCGAGGAGGAGGCTGTCACCAAGTTCAAGGTGGAGCTTAACGGCGACGGAAGCGGCGCGGATTTAGTTTCGCGCTCGGTTGCGCGCGGGAACTCGCATCAGGCATTCTACTCGGTGGTTGAGGGAAACAGCCGCTGCACGGGACACTCCGCCTGCGACGCTATCATAGCGGAAAACGGCAGGGTTGACGCGCAGCCCGCGCTTAACGCGTCGAACGTTGACGCGGAGCTTATCCACGAGGCGGCTATCGGCAAGATTGCGGGCGAGCAGCTTATGAAGCTTTGCAGCCTCGGTCTTACCAAAGAGCAGGCAGAGGAGAAGATTATCGAGGGATTCTTGAAGTAATCAATAAATCAGAAAACGCCGTGTTCACCGCACGGCGTTTCATAATGATAAATCCGCCGAGTTTTTGCTCGGCGGATTTTCTGTTGTTATGGAATAATTAAGCCTTCATACGTTTCTTGTAGTCAGCCTTAATCTGCTCGAGAGCTGCGGAGTCAACCTTGCGCTTCTCGCGGGCAGCGTCCTGAATAGCCTGAACCTCGTCGATACCCGAAACGATGGTCTGCCAAGTCTGCTGGAGAGTTTCCACCTTAATGGAGGAGTTCGCGGACATCTGCGCGATAAGCTTGCTCTGCTCTACGGTGTTGTTCGCGTTCTTAATGAGCAGCTCGTTCGTCTTGTCATCAAGCGCCTTCAGGGACTCTGCCTGAATGCGCTGGCGCTTCAGCATAATAGCCTGCGCAAGCGACTGCTTGAACACGGGCATTGTGATGATAAACGCGGAGTTTATCTTGCGGACAAGGTTGAGGTTTGAGTACTCCATCGTCTTAAGCATAGGAACGGTCTGGAGCGCAACGTTCTCTGCAACCTTAAGGTCCATTACACGCTGGTCGAGAATTTCGCGCATCTGCTGGAGATTTGAGAGGTCCATACGGATTGTGCCGTCGTCGGGGTTCTCCGCAACCTTTGCCTGATACTGCGCTATAAAGCTGTCAAGCTCGGCAACCGCCTGCTCGCCCGCCATAATGTACTTGCAAAGTTCCTGATAGTAGCCGATGTTTGCTTCATACATCTCGGAAAGCTTCTGGTTCGCCTGACCGATTTCGCCCTCGTACTGCTTGAGCTGAACATAGATTTTGTCAATGCCCTTGCCCAGCTTCTCCGCCAGCCACTTCTCGAACTTGGTGGGCTCCTCGTCCATGATGCCCAGCATCTCCGTGGATTCCTGCAGGGTGGACATGCCGGAGGCCAGCATCATGCCCATGTTGATGACCCCGCGGATGATGGGCCAGCCCATCCAGGGATGCTTCTTGGCCAGGGGCGTGTACTCCTTGCGCTTGACGACGATGGAGCCGTCGGGCCGGCGGACGGAGATGGCGATGGCGTCGGGGGACTTCATCATGACGCCCTCCATGACGGCCTGACCGCCGATATCCACCCGGGGACAGGCCTTTTCCTTCTTGGACATAGTGCGTACCTCATTTCTGCACGGAATGTGCGCGGTTGTTGACATGCTGACAACGGCTTCGTAAAATAAGCCAAATTTAAATATTCTACGCGCATGGGCGGAATCCCTGCCGGAGAGGCGCGAAACTGCCGGTGGAATGTGCAGCGGCGTCAGCCTGGTCACAAAAAAAGAAAACAGAGCGCATACGCACTCTGTAATACTTCGGATGCGACGAAGGGCCGCAGGCCCTGCGACTGTCATCGTATCCCGGGGCTTCGCC
>SFHN01000059.1 GCA_004555635.1 [Eubacterium] saphenum | reverse complement strand
GCCCCGAGTTTTTCACGGTGAAGCATGGCACGGTAAAGGCGCGAGTAGGCAGCACTGAGCTTACGCTTGAAAGCGGCGACGGGCTGTTTATCAACGCGAACTCGCTTCACTCCTACGCCTGCGGCGGGGAGGAAATCTGCCTTTGCCCCGACATTGTTTTCAGCGAGGAGCTTATCGCGCCGCTTAACTCCGCGATTAACCGCCGCTACATATCCCCCGTTATCCTAGACGAAAAGCTGCCCTTTATCCACCTGAAGAACAAGGAGAACTGGCAGGCGGAAATACTGTATCGGCTTGACGAGGTGTTTGCCCTGCTTAGCCGCTACGGGAAAACGGGCGTTTACGGTGAGCCTGCGGCGATACAGTTCCGCCACTCGGGAATGGAGAGCAAGTGCTTTGAGATGGAGGTTCAGCGCGCGATAAACGCAATCTGGCAGCTTATCTACACCCACAAGTCGGAGTGCGAAATCCCGCTTATCGTGAAAAACGAGCACGCGCTTCAAATCCGTATGCAGAAAATGCTTAGCTTTATTAACGACAACTACAACCGCGAGATAACGCTCAACGACATTGCGCAGTCCGCCAGCATAAGCAAGAGCGAGGCTTCGCGCTGCTTCCAGAGCTATCTCGGCACGTCCCCCGTAAACTACCTGCTGAACTACCGCATACAGAAGGCTATGCAAATGCTGCGCACGGGAGAAATGACGGTGGAGGCAATCAGTATAGAGTGCTGCTTCGGAAGCTCCGCGTATTTCTGCAAGCTGTTCCGTGCGCGCACGGGACTTACACCAAAGCAATACAGGAACAGCAGATAAAATTAACCTCGGGAGTCCGACTGCCGATAAACCCACATATGCGGGCTTTTCGACAGCCTGAGGAATATGCATTTTCAACAAACAAAACCTCGGGAGAGCAGCTCCCGAGGTTTTCCTGTTATGAACGAACGTAATCCTTTGCTGCCGTGGGGATTGTAAAGAAGTTTTCAATCTCGTGGTCAAGCAGGACTGTTTTATCGCTGACGAGGAAGTATTTGTGGGTTATGTTCGAGCCGCCCGAAGAGCCTGTCACTATCGGGTCGTCCCACGTTACGTCTATATGGTACCACTCGCCGTCTACCTTTACTATATTCCACATATGCTCGCCGCCGATAATGCATACGCACTCAATGCCGATACTCTGGCAGAGGTACATAAACGCCTTGGAATAGCCCTCGCAGAGCGCCTCTCCGTAAACCAGCGGACCGTCCGCCTCGGAAATGTGAGCGCCGCCCGAGGTGAGATATTCCGTGCGGAGCGCAAGCTCGTCGTGCAGCACCATAAGGCGGTCGTAGGGGTCGGAATACTCCAGCGCCTTGTCGATGATTTCCTGCGCCGCCGCTTCAAACTTCGGCTGTATCGCCGCTTTCTGCGAAGCGGTTCTGCCGTAGGTCATCGTCAGCGAAATAACCTTGCCCGTGCTGTAATAGGAGTATTTATACTGATTGCCGAGCCAGAAGAACTGCGGGTTGTCGTAGTCAAACGCCCAGTAAAGCTCGTTTACATCGTTTTTGGTAAGCCCCGTATTGCTAACATCTGCGGTCTGGCTGTAGCTTGCGACTGCCTCAAACAGCTTGGCATAAGCCTTTTTCTGCGCAGCGTTAAGCGTGGAATAGCCCCACTTTCCCGTGTAATCGTCAAGAATGCTAAGCTCGTCCGCGGTCTGCGCAGCGTTGTTTATCGTGTAGTTCTTTGTGAAGTAGCAGCCCGACCAACCCGTCTTTGTCGCAAGAACCCTTAGCTGACAGCTCTTTGTCAGCTTAATGCCGCTCGCGGTGTACAGGGTGGAAGCGCGCGTGGGCTTTGTTCCGTCAAGCGTGTAGTAGAACTTGACGTTAGACGCGGTTGAGGACAGCGTTACCGTCTGCGCGCCGTCGTATGTCCCCGCAGGAAGGCTGAAAATCACCTTAGGGCAAAGCTTGTATGTATAGGTCGCAACAGCGCTCTTTGTTGTGCCGTACTTCGCGTATGCCTTTACGGTGGAGTTTTTCGTTATGCTGAAAGCGCCCGTGTACTTCTTGTACGCAGCGCCGTTTACGCTGTAATAGATTGAGGCTCCGCTTGTCGCAGAGGACAGCGTAATTTTAAGGCTTGCCGCCGCATAATAGTTGCCCGACTTCTTCGACGCCTTAGGCGCGGAAACGGTTGTCGCGGCAGCAGCCGAAATGGTTTCGGAGCCAAGCAGCGTTTGCACGGGCGTGGTAAACATTCCCGCCGCAACCATAATGGCGGTCAGCATTGCGAGTATCTTCTTTTTCATTTTGACCTCCTTAAACGGACATATTACACTCGGGACAAATTGATGTATAATAATATTATATAATATTTCCATAAAAAAGTCAATGCAAAAAGAATGTGAAAATTTACCTTTCAAAGCGCAAATCAGCTATTCATTCTGCCTTTCGCAAGCAAAGTGCACACAAAGACTATCCCCGAAAAGGCAAACGGCATAAGGCAAAATCCAACGGCGGAACCAAGCGGCACATCGGAACTGATGTTTTGGCAAAGGTTCAAAAGCAGCAGCCCCGAAAACAGCAGCGCCGAAAGGATCGCCGCAGCAGCGCGGATAATCCATCTGCGCCCGCAGAAACCACTGGGACAAATCATTCCGAAAACCCAAGTCGGCAGCAATATCTGAGCCGCATTGCAAAGCGAAAAATCCGAAAAGAAAACCGCCGTTCATAACAGACGAAAGAACGGCGGTTGAATATTATATTACAGTTCGAACTTGCCCTGTGCGAAATCGAAGGTGCGGAAGTAGTCCTCGGGAGTTTCCGCGCGGCGGATAAGCTTAACGGAGCCGTCCTCGCGCAGGAGAAGCTCGGCAGAACGCAGCTTGCCGTTGTAGTTGTAGCCCATTGAGAAGCCGTGCGCGCCCGTGTCGTGGATAGCTATATAGTCGCCGATATCTATCTTCGGAAGCATACGGTCAATCGCAAACTTGTCGCTGTTCTCGCAAAGTCCGCCGGTAATGTCGTACTTGTGGTCGCAGGGCAGATTTTCCTTACCGAGAACGGTGATGTGGTGGTATGCGCCATAGATTGCGGGGCGCATAAGGTTTGCCGCACACGCGTCAAGACCGATGTACTCCTTGTAGATGTGCTTCTCGCGGATTGCCTTTGCGATAAGCATACCGTTCGGCGCGAGCATAAATCTGCCAAGCTCTGTGAAGATAGCGACGTCGCCCATTCCCGCGGGAACAAGGATTTCCTCGAAGGCTTCCTTCACCTTCGCGCCGATAACCGCGATGTCGTTACCCTCCTGTTCGGGGCGGTACGCAATGCCGACGCCACCCGATAGGTTGATAAAGCTAAGCTCTACGCCCGTCTTTTCCTTAATCTCAACGGCGGTTCTGAACATAATCCGCGCGAGCGTCGGGTAGTAGTCGTTTGTCAGAGTGTTGGACGCTAAGAACGCGTGCATGCCGAACTTCTTCGCGCCCTTTTCCTTTAATATGCGGTAGCCCTCGATAATCTGGTCGTGGGTGAAGCCGTACTTCGCGTCACGGGGGGTGTCCATAACATTCGGCGAGCCATCGGTCTTGAACTCTCCGCCCGGATTGTAGCGGCAGCAGATAGTTTCGGGAATGCCCGTCAGCTTGTCGAGTATGTCAATGTGCGTGAAATCGTCAAGGTTGATGATTGCGCCAAGCTTGTAGGCAAGCTTGAAGTCCTCGTCCGGGGTTGCGTTTGAGCTGAACATAATGTCGTGACCCTTGCCGCCGACCTCGTCGCTCATCAAAAGCTCGGTATAGCTTGAGCAGTCAAAGCCGCAGCCCTCGCTCTGAAGCACCTTCAGAATGAACGGGTTCGGCGTAGCCTTTACCGCAAAATACTCGCGGAATCCCTTGTTCCAGCTAAACGCCTTGTAAAGCGCTCTCGCGGTTTCGCGAATGCCCTTTTCGTCGTAAATGTGAAACGGCGTGGGGTAGGTTTTTGCGATTTCTTCAATCTGCTCCTTGGTTACAAACGGTTTTTTCATAGCGTATCTTCCTTCCTCTATTTAGGTTAGTTATATCTAACTGGTTCTATAATACCACACATATTCCCCATTGTCAAGGGGTAAGGTTAATTTTTTCTGTAATCAGCCCCACGGGAGCGAAAGCACAAAAAGCGCCGCCACAAGGACAGTTTTCGCCGCAATAAACCCGCGGCGCGCCGCGCGAAAGCTGCTCTCGGAGCATTTTTCGGGCTTTGTAAACAGGTTTGTATGCTGCGGATAAACCGAGCACAGCGTAAACACGCCGTATATAATAAGCTCAACTACTATAAGGATAATCTCGCCGCCCGTTAAGAAACCGAGCGCAATCATCACAATCTGCGCAACAACAATCGCGGCGGCAAAAGCCCCTGCGATAATTTCTGCGGCGCGCTCGTCCTTCGTGTAGGGGAGTTTGTCCGGAATGTTTGTTGTTTTCATTTTGTCATACGTTCATATACTTGTTCAGGAACTCAACAGACAGCTTTATCCAGCGGCGGACGTTGTCGCGGTAGAAATACTCGTTCCAGCCCGTTGACTTGTCGCAAGTGGACAGCCCGTGAGGGCCTTCGTCAAACATATGCAGCTCGACGGGTATCTTGTTGGAAATGCACGCCTTCGCCATAACCAGCGAGTTATGCGCGGAAACGCAGTCGTCGTTAGCGGTGTGCCAGATGAAGATGGGGGGAGTTTTCGGGGTAACGCGGTTTTCGAGCGACAGCCGCGACAGGTCGGAACGGCTAGCCTCCTCGCCGAGAAGCACGTTGAAGCTGCCCTCATGGGGCGCGGTTACGCCGCTGATAACGGGATAGCACAGCACCGCCGCGTTCGGGCGAAGCTCCTCGCTCTCGCAGCCGATTGCCTTTGTAACGGAGATGTCGCTCCACATTGTCGCAAGGCAGCCCGCGAGATGTCCGCCCGCCGAGCAGCCGAGCACGGCAAGCTTCTGCGGGTCAATGCCGAACTCGTCGGCTCTCTGACGGATTTTATAGAAGGTATACGCCGCGTCGATAAGCGAAGCGGGGAATTTCGCGTTGCAGGTGTATGTAACGACAAAGGCGGCATAGCCCTGCGCAAGATACTGAAGCGCAATAGGCTCGCCCTCGCGGTCGGAGCAGTATTCATAGCCGCCGCCGGGGAAGATGATAACGGCAGGGCGCTTCTCACAGAACGGTAGTCCCGCAATCTTGTCGGGAAGATATGCCTTTACGGAGGCGGTTTTTTCTGCGTTTATGAACAGGGTTTTTATGGTCATTTCGGTTCCTCCTTGCGGAATGTGGATTTCGGACGGCGCAAAGCAAAGCCGCCTAGAATAGCCCCAAACAAGCATATTCTTGTACATTATCCATTTTAACATTTTTTCCGCAATAAATCAAGGGGGAAACGAAATTTTTTTCATAGCCCGGGTTTATCCCGCCGTCACCTTTATCGCCGCCTCAATAAGCGCCGAAATCACCGCAAGAACCGCGCAGCCGAAATACCCCGTGGTGTAGTCGCGCAGCGAGCCGTTTGTGAGTACAATTCCCGTGCGGCTTCCGCTGACGACGCGCAGAAGCTGCGCCGAGAAGCGCTCCGCTTTTGCCGCGCCGAAAACAACGCAGACAAGCGACAGCGCCGCGGGAACAAGCAGCAGCCCGCCGCCCTTTATTCCGAGAAGCCCGACAGCGGAGTACCCCGCGCCAAGCCCGCAAAGCAGCGGCACAAGCCACGCGACCCACTCGCCCAGCGCAAAGAACCCCAGAAGGTATTCCGCCAGCAGAAAAGCGCCGCAGTACAGCAGCCTGTCGAGGAACAGCGCGAGAAAGCTCCCCCCGCCCGAGCAAAGCAGCGTATCCGCGCTTCCGCCCGCGCCCGCCGCGATAATCCCGCCGGCAACGCCGCAGACTGCCGCCAGCCAAAGTGCGACGGAGGTGCGCCGCTCAACGCGCGGCGCGGAGTGCGCGCTCTCTTGCGCCTGCTCGGCAATCGGCGCGGACTTTTCCTCTGCGCGCTGCCTGCCCGTGTAAATTCGCGGCGCGGCGGGGTCTTTTGCTGCGCTCGGTTCGGTCTGCCGCGCGTTGCTATGCGAATTGGGATAGGAAACCGCCGCGCGGGCTGTCCCGTACCCGCTATGACCATGCGCGGAATAACAGCGCGGCTTTATGGCGCTTGTCCTGTCAACGCATATAGGCTTGTGGATTTGCTCGGGGGTTGTTGTAAGTTCCATTGTGTGTACGCTCCTTTTTTTGAAAGTCTATGCCGCTTTCGCCTAAAAAATGCCGCGCGGCAAAAGACTTTTGCAGAGCGAAAAGCAAAACCGCCCGAAAAGCGGCGTGGCTTCTCGGGCGGAATATTCCGAAAGAAAATGCAAGCCTTGGTTCGGCTTCAGCAAAGCATTTCTCTGCGCGTTTTAGTGTTAGGTAGCTTTCTGCGTTATTCGCTTACGGTATCCATTTCTTCAAAAACGGTACAGCCCCTATGAGTAGTTTCCTTTGTGCGATAAAGCGCCTTGTCCGCCAATGTGTAAACTGTGTCAAAATTATCGCCCGCCTGTGCTATCACGCAGCCGACGGAGCAGCTAAGCGGCGGCAGATATTCATCATTCGGGCAACCGCTCCCCTCCGCCAGACGCTCCATAAGCTCGTCGAGACGGCGCGTGACAACAGCGCGGTCGGAGTTGAGAGACATATAGACAACGAATTCGTCGCCGCCGATACGACCGATGATATCACCATAGCGGAAGGTGGTACGCAGCATTTCCGAAAAGAAGGTCAGAGCGCGGTCGCCGCAGTCGTGACCGTTTTGGTCGTTGATCATTTTGAAGTTGTCAAGATCGAGGATGCAGAAAGTGCCGCCTTGCCTGTCGCCCAGAGAGGAGAGACGCTCATTAATCATGCGCTCTGTTTCCGCGCGGTTATAAAGACCTGTGAGCGGGTCGCTTACTGCCTTTCTAAGCAGGTCTATGCGCTCTTTCTCGCGCTCGTCAATGTCCTCAATTGAGCCGATAACAATGGAAGCAGCACCGCCGGAGCCTGCCAGCTCGCGGGCGGTAATGTGATACCAGTGAAATTCATTGGAGTTGCGAAGCCCTGATAGGCGAACGGTGATCTCAAGTGAGCCGTCGCTTTCAAAGTCGAATATTGCCTTTGTAAGCTCCTCGCGGTCGTCCTGCTCAAGGCAGTCAATGAATTGTGAAAGGGAGATAGACTTTTCTCTGCCCGGGAGGGAAATGTGCTCGCAGTCGCTGATGAAGCTGAGCTTGTCCTTGTCCCGGCGGTATTCAAAAACAGCGCGCGCAGACTGGCTGACGGCTATGTTGAA
>SFHN01000058.1 GCA_004555635.1 [Eubacterium] saphenum | reverse complement strand
GTTTTCGAGCACGGTTACGATGTCGATGGTCTGGCTGCTCATACTCATCTGAAGCATAACAGAGAATATGCTGCGGTTCTGCTCGACATAGAAATGCTCGGGGTGAAGCGTGCCGAGAACGTCGTTTATCGCATTGCCGTCCATAAGTATCGCGCCGAGAACGGACTGCTCTGCCGAAAGGCTGAACGGCAGGTTCATTCCCGAAAGGTCATAGCCCGCCATATTACTCCTCCGTTACTTCAACGGTGAACTTTGCGGCAACGCCCTGATACAGCCTTGCCTCGGCGGAAAAGCTTCCGAAGCCCTCTATCTTCATCGGAATGTTAATCTTCTTTTTGTCAACATCGCAGCCGAGGCTCTGCTTAATCGCCGCGGAAACTTCCTTCGCGGTAACCGTGCCGAAAAGCCTGCCGTTCTGCCCTGCCTTTGCCTTGACGGAAACGGTCTTTCCGTCGAGCTTTGCTGCAATCGCCTTTGCGTTCGCAATGTCAACGTCTATCTTGTGCTGAGCGTGGTCCTGCTGGCCCTTTAAGTGGTTGAGGTTTTCGTTGGTTGCTTCCTGCGCAAGTCCCTTTTTGATAAGACAGTTTCTCGCATAGCCGTCCTTGACTTCCTTTACCTCGCCCTTCTTGCCCGTACCCTGCACGTCCTGCAAAAGAATTACTTTCATCTGTTTATCCTCCTAATTATGTTGTTGCGCTTTATTCTATTCCTGTTCCTCGGGCAGCGCTGCTTCCTCGGGCGGGGCGAAATATTCGTCTATCGCCGCGTACAGCTTGCTCTCGGCTTCCTCACGGGATATACCGTAAAGCTGTGCGCCCGCCATAGACTGATGACCGCCGCCGTCGTCCTTGCGGTTTCCAAGGTTCTCCATAATGACCTGAACGTTAATCTGTCCGAAAGAGCGCGCGCTGAAGCTCCAGCCGTCGTTTTCTATCGGGTAAACGGTAAACGCCGCTTCAACGTTCCTGATGTACAGCATTTCGTCCGCCGCCTGCGAGCATATAACGCGAACGCCAGAAAAGCTCTCGGGGACAATCGACACCGCGCAGTTTCCGTGATAAATTGTGGCATTTGCGATGATTTCGGAGCGGCGGGACTTGTTCTCCATAGATGTATCAAAAAGCTTCTTTACGGCAATAGTATCCGCGCCGAGCTTTTTGAGATACGCCGCCGCCTCGAAGGTTGACACACCCGAACGCATTACAAAATCCTTTGTGTCAAGCATTATTCCCGCGAGAAGCGCCTCTGCCTCCCTTGCGTTGAGCAAAGGCTCACCCGAGAGATACTGAATAATCTCGGTCACCATCTCCGCCGCAGACGAAGCGTTGCTTTCGTGGCACTTTATTGCCATATTTGTGATCGCGCCCTGACTTAAACGGTGGTGGTCGATTACTACAAGCTTGTTTCGGTTGCACATTTCGAGCAGGTCGGGGTCCTCGACTTTTTTCTCGATGTGCGTGTCCACGATAATCAGCACCGATTTTTCAGTGATGTAACGCTCCGCTTCCTCGGGTTCAATCGCCACATAGTTTTCATAATCCCTGTATCGGTCGAAAAGCGGCTTTGCATTGGTTTTGCGCTCGTCCTTGTATCGTGCGACGGTGTAGGCGGGGATTCCCAGCCGCCTTATCGCGCAGGTGAGTCCGATTGCGCTTCCCGCCGAGTCGAAGTCGGAGTAGCTGTGACCCATAATGTACACTGTGTCGGCGGTGCTGATAAGCTCGCGGATATTTTCCGCGGCAAGCCTTATTTTTATCTTTCCCGTTCTTTCCTTTGCGGGAGAATTTGCGCCGTAGGACGTAAAGCCGTTCGAGGTTTTTACAAGCGCCTGGTCGCCGCCGCGCTCAAGCGCCGCAGCAAGCATTTCCTCGGCAAAGCGCTCGCTCTCGCCGAGATTTGCAGCGGTTTCGCCGACGCCTATCGAAAGCGTAACCACCGACCTTTCGCGCACGACAATCTCGTGTGCCTTGTCGATAAGCTGCATTTTCTGCACATACATCTCGCGCAGATACTGCTCCTCGAGAACAATAAGGAACTTGTCGGCGGATATCTTTCGGAGCACCGCTTTTTTGTCGGCAAAGTAGTCCTCAATAAGCCGGTCAACCTGAATATTAACGTTCGCGCGCTCGCTCTCCTTTGCGCCCGAGAGCAGCTCTTCGTAGTTGTCCACAAGCACTACCATAACGACGGGGCGCGACATTTCGTGCTCCTCGAGTAGCTTTCTGTGGGCGGTTATATCCTTGAAAATCAGCATTGTGAGGCAGTCGCGCTGCTCGCCCGAGGCGCTGTTGTGCGCGTCGCTGAAAACCGACACGGGCTTTTTTCCGTCGCCCCTTGCGCCCCTGTGCTCAGAAAGCACAAACTGATGTCTGTCGGTATATACGCGGTAATAGCGCCCGTCATACTCTATCTCTCTGCCCTCGCTGCCGAAAAGCTCCAGCGGGTGTTCGGTCACAACGTCAATTGAGCTTTCGTCCTCGTCGGGTGTGTAAAAGCTCTCGCTGAACGCCTCGTTCCACCAGACGATACAGCGGTTCGAATCAACCACCGCAACGGGCAGCGGAAAGCTGATGAGCGACATACTGTCCGAGCCGCGAATCTCGTTAGAGAGCTGCTCTAAATACCAGTATTCGCTGCTTCGAATCTGAAGCAGCTTTCCCACCGCAATACCCGACGCGGCAATCAGCAGCGGAAATGTCACCCAGAAAAGCACCGGATTATCGCGGAACATATATACGTCCAGCGAAATAAGCAGCACAACCAGCGCCGACACCGCCAAAAACAGCACGCCGCTTCTATATAAATTTCTCACGCGGCAACCTCCTTTGCGTCAGCCAAAAGCCTTAAACCTCCATAATTATCGGGAGAATCATAGGGCTGCGCTTGGTTTTCTGATAAATATACTCAGACAGCGCGTCGCGCATTGCGGACTTGATGTTGCCCCACTCGCGGATGTTGCGCGCCGCGCAGTCGTCCATAACAGACTTCACAAGCTGCTTCGCCTCGTCAAGCAGCGCCTCGCTCTCGCGTACATATACGAAGCCGCGCGAAACGATATCGGGACCTGCGAGAGTTCTTCCGCTCTCGCGCTCGATAGTCGCGACGATTATCATAACGCCGTCCTCGGCAAGGTGCTTTCTGTCGCGGAGAACAACGCTTCCGACATCGCCCACGCCGAAGCCGTCAACCATAACCCCGCCCGCAGGGACGGTGCCCGTAAAGTTCATATCAACGCCGTCTGTTTCCAGCACCGCGCCGAGGTCGCTGATGAAGATATTCTCCTCGGGAATTCCCATACCAATTGCAAGCTTCGCATGCTTTTTCATATGCTTGTACTCGCCGTGGATAGGGATAAAGAACTTCGGCTTTGTGAGGGAAATCATCATTTTCAGCTCGTCCTGACAGGCGTGACCCGAAACGTGAACCTCGTACATACTCTCGTAGATAACCTCCGCGCCCTGCTTCATAAGCTCGTTGATTACCTTTGTGACAAGCTTTTCGTTGCCGGGAATGGGATTCGCGGAGATGATGATGAAATCGTTCGGCGTTATTGTAACCTGCCTGTGGTCGCCCGACGACATTCTCGACAGCGCCGACAGCGGCTCGCCCTGACTTCCCGTGGTCGCAATAACAAGCTGCTCGGGGTTATAGCGGTTTACGTCCTCGATGTCGATAAGCGTGCCCTCGGGGACCTTGATATAGTTAAGCTCAACCGCCTTTGCGATTACGTTGTTCATACTTCTTCCGGATACGGCTACGCGGCGGCCGTGCTTTACCGCCTCGTCGATTATCTGCTGTATCCTGTGGATATTCGATGAGAAAGTCGCGATGATTATGCGCTTCCCCTCCGCGTCGTTAAACAGCTTCTTGAAACTCTCGCCGACGCTGCGCTCACTCTTTGTGTAGCCGGGGCGCTCGGCGTTTGTGCTTTCGCTCATAAGCGCAAGAACGCCGCGGTTTCCAAGCTCGCCGAAGCGCGCAAGGTCGATTATTCCGCCCTCGATAGGCGTGTAGTCAACCTTGAAATCTCCCGTGTGGACGATAACGCCCGCAGGAGTGTGAATTGCAAGCGCGCAGGAATCGGGGATAGAATGGTTTACGCGGATAAATTCAACCGCCATACAGCCCATCTTTACGTTCTGACGTGGCTCTACGACGTTAAGGGACGCCTGCGACAGCAGCCCGTGCTCCTTAAGCTTTCCCTCGACAAGACCTAGCGTAAGCCGCGTGCCGTAGATAGGCACGTTCACCCTTTTCAGCAGGTAGGGAAGCGCGCCGATATGGTCCTCGTGACCGTGCGTGATTACAATGCCGCGGAACTTGTCCTTGTTCTTCTCAAGATAGGTGAAATCCGGTACAACAAGGTCAACGCCCGGCATTTCATCATCGGGGAACGCAAGTCCGCAGTCTACGATGAACATATCGTTTGCGCATTCGTAAACGTAGAGGTTCTTTCCTATCTCGTTAAGTCCGCCGAGCGCACAGAAGCGCACGGGGGTATAGCGCACCTCGCGCGGCTGCCTTTTCGCGCGCGCGGCAGGGTGAGCGGTGCGCGTGTTCTTTTCATTTGAAGCGACGCTCGCGTTCTTTACGGCGGGAGCTTGCTTCTTTACGGGCGCAGCCGCATTATAGGCAGACTTCGCGGTGGTTTTCCTTACGGCAGGCTTGCCTGCGGGCTTTTTCGTTGTGCGAGCGGTGCTTTTTGTGCCTTTCTTGGGAGCAATGCTCTCCGTTTCCGATAAAATAGTCTTGTTTGTCAATAATCCCATTCGATTTTCCTTTCTTCTGCGGCGGCGCAATTTAATGCACAGAAAACCCGCCGCAGCAAGCCTGCCGCAGCAGCATATATCGCGTATCCGCATTTTTTTGATATGTAACAAATCTGCGGCACTTTTTGTGCGGGAAAATCTCCCTACAATTTTACAGCGACCGAAAAACGCACGGCGGGCGCTGAAGCGTCACAGAAAAAATCCTGAAAATTTTGCTTTTGTACAAATGTATTTTACCCGCAAAACGGGCTGTTTAATTCATTCGTTCTGATTGTTTTGGAATATTTCGCTAAAGGCTGTATTTAACGCCTGTTTTCTCTCGGGACAAAATTACAGATACTAATATTATATACTTTTTTTGCGAAAATGTCAAGCGCGAAAAAATGTGGGCGCGGTCGTTTTGTACAAAGCAAAAGCGGCTTCCGAAAGGCGTGCCGCCTTTGGCAGTTCCGCCTCGCCGACACTTCATCTTTGCAACAGATGATTTGCTCGGCAGGGCGAAAACTGCTTTATAGGCAACACGCTAAACGGAAGTCGCAAAAGAATTCTCCAAAAGCGCTTTACTCGCAGCGCGGAAGCTTTACAATGCACTTTCTCGGGCAGGCGTCTGCGCAAAGCCCGCAGGAGATGCACTTGGAATAGTCGATGGACGCGTGGTTGTCGTTCACCGAAATAGCACCAGCGGGACACTTCTTCTCGCAGATTTTGCAGCCGATACAGCTGTTTTGACACAGCGCGCGGGAAACCTTACCCGCATTTTTCGTCGAGCAGCGAACATCCACTGCCTGCGCTGCGGGACGGATTACGATAAGCCCGTTCGGGCAGGCGCTTACACACTTTCCGCACGCGCCGCACTTCGACGGGTTCACAACCGCAACGCCGTTTATAATGCTTATCGCGTCGTTGTCGCAGACGTTCATACAGTCGCCGTAGCCGTCGCAGCCCGTGCGGCATACTCCGTCGCCGTTGTAAAAGCGCTCAACCGCCGCGCAGGACGGCGTGCCGTTAAATATGTAGCGCTTTTCGGTGGCGCCTGTGCAACCGTTGCAGCGAACGAACGCGACCTCGCGCACGGTTTCAAGCACCTCCGTACCCATTATCGCGGAAAGCTTCTCGCTTACCGCCGCACCGCCCGGCTTGCACCTGTTCGTAGGAGCTTCGCCCGAGGCAACCGCCTTTGCGTAGCTCTCGCAGCCCGAAAAGCCGCAGGCGCCGCAGTTCGCGTTAGGAAGCGCTTCGGTTATCTGCGTTACCTTTTCGTCGGTAGGTACCGCAAACACCTTTGAGCCGACCACCAGCAGAATGCCCGCGACAGCGCCTATCACAAGAAAAATCAGCACGGGGAGGATGTATGTCATAAAAATTTCCATCACACACCTCCGAAAATTCCGTCAACAAGCCCGCCGAAGCCAAGGAAGGACAGCGACACGATAGACGCTGCGACCAGCGTAATCGGCATACCCGCAAACGCCTTCGGAACGTTGCAGCGCTCAAGTCTGCCGCGCACGCCCGAGAAAATCAGCATAGCGAGCATAAAGCCAAGACCCGCGCCGAGCGCGTTTACAATGCTCTCGCCAAAGGAGTAGTTGCTCTCGATATTGAGCAGCGCAACGCCAAGCACCGCGCAGTTTGTCGTGATAAGCGGGAGATAAACGCCGAGCGTCTTGTAAAGCGACGGAACGTATTTCTTCAGTATCATCTCAACAAGCTGAACGAACAGCGCGATAATCAGGATAAAGAGGATTGTGTTCAGGTACTCAAGACCCATAGGTGCGAGGAATGCGTGGTACAGCGGGTAGGTAGCTGCTGTTGCGCCAACCATAACCGCGGTAACTGCGCAGCCCATTCCGAGCGAGCCTGAAGTGCTTTTTGATACTCCGAGGAACGGGCAGATGCCGAGAAATCTCGAAAGGACAAAGTTGTCAGTGAGAATGCCCGTGAGGAGAATTATCATCATAGTTTTTGCAAAAGCCATTACTTATTCTCCTCCTTTTCTGCCGTTTTCGCTGTTTCAGCAGCAGCCGATGGGCAGCTTATGCAGCTCTCCCTGTTTGCGCAGGCAGCGCAGCCGAGCGCCTGCGGGGGCTTTCTGTTTGCGATTTTGTTGACCAGCGCGATAACGCAGCCGAGCACGAAAAATCCGCCTGCGGGGAGTACGAAAATTGTCATCGGGGAGATAAACTCGGGGCAAAGCTGAATGCCGAACCAAGTTCCCGAGCCGAGTATCTCGCGCACCGAGCCTACTGCAAGCAGCGCCAGCGTAAAGCCAACTCCCATACCCGCGCCGTCAAGGACGGAAGCAATCGGGCTGTTTTTGCTTGCGAACATCTCGGCTCTGCCGAGGATAATGCAGTTTACGGTAATCAGCGGCAGGTAGATTCCGAGCGCGTCGTAAACTGCGGAAACGTATGCCTGAAGCAGCAGTCCGACGAGCGTTACAAAGCCCGCGATGATTACGATGTATGCAGGCAGGCGAACCTGCTTAGGGATAACCCGCTTTAACAGCGAGATAACAAGGTTCGAGCAGATAAGCACCAGCGTTGCCGCCGCGCCCATACCGA
>SFHN01000057.1 GCA_004555635.1 [Eubacterium] saphenum | reverse complement strand
CACCTTTTGTCTCATTTTCAGGAATCATATTGATATTCCTGAAGCTCTGATGTACGATACATCCTGTGCGATACATTTTGTCCCGAATATGATCTGTATTGTACCGCATCTGTTTCGCAATGTCAAGTCAAAGGGAAAGGTGATTTCAATGGAACCGCACGATTACGAAGTAGTAAAGATAGAGGGCGAGTATGCGACGCTGCGCGATACCGCGAGCGGCGAGGAACTTTTCATAGCGCTTTTTCTTCTCCCCGAGGAAACAGATATCGGCGTAAAGCTACATTATGAGAACTTAACCTATGAGGTTATCTGAAATAAACGGAACAAAAGAGATACATAGATAAAACAGAGGAAACAACAATGAAAGACCTTACAAAAGGCAGCCCGCTGAAGCTGATAATTATGTTTGCGCTGCCGATACTTATGGGAAGTATTTTTCAGCAGGCATATAACCTTACCGACACGATAATCATAGGTCAGCACCTCGGCAAAAGCTCGCTTTCCGCCGTCGGGTCAACGGCTTCTGTCGTGTCGCTGATGATTAACATAACAAACGGGCTTACAACGGGCTTTGCTATCGTTGTTGCGAAAAGCTTCGGCGCGGGCGACTATGAGGAAATGCGCCGAAATATCGCGCGTATGATTACCTTTTCGGGGTTAGCTACCGCGCTGATTATCACGGGAATACTCTGCTTCATAACCCCGCTGCTGAATGTGCTTGACACGCCCGAGAGCATTTTCGATGAGGCGCGCACATACCTGTCGATTGTCGCGGTGGGGCTTGTGGTGACGCTGGTGTATAACCTTGAAGCGAGCATTCTGCGAGCCGTTGGCGACAGCCTTGTGCCAGTAATTATCCTTGTAATATCCACGGTCCTTAACATCGGGCTTGACCTGCTGTTGGTTGTCGGGCTGGAAATGGGCGTTGCGGGTGCGGCTCTGGCAACGGTTGCGGCGCAGCTTATCTCCGCCGTGATATGCTTCGTTTACTTGATAAAAAAGCGCCCGTTTTTGCTAATCCGAAAGGAAAATTTCGTGTTTACCGCTCAAAGCACATCGGAGCTGCTTTCGGCGGGACTTGGAATGGCGCTGATGTATTCTATCGTTGACCTCGGCTCGATAGTTCTGCAAAAGGGAATAAACGGCTTCGGCGAGGACATTATCGCCGCGCACACCGCCGCACGAAAGATTTTTTCGCTCACGATTATGCCGTTCTCCGCGCTCAACGCGACGATTGTCACGTTCTGCTCGCAGAACCGCGGCGCGAAGAAATACTGCCGCATAAAAACGGGCATACGCGATTCGCTCACGCTAAGCTTCTGCTGGGCGACGATTGCGCTCTTGCTTGTGTATATAGCGGGTCACGCGCTTGTAGGAATGATTGTCCCCGCGGAAAACGCTGCAATCGCCGACACCGCCGTGCTGTATCTGAAGTGGAACGTTCCGTTCTACTTCTGCCTTGCAGCGCTGCTTGGGCTTAGGAGCGCACTTCAGGGGCTTGGCAAAAGTCTTGTGCCGATAATTTGCAGCATAATCGAGCTTACTTGGAAAATAGTGACCGTCGCGGTTATGATTCCGCTGTTCGGCGGAAAGAACGGCACGGTAGGCGCTTCTCTGAAGGAAATCGGCGGCTACTTCGGCGTTGTGCTGTCAGAGCCGATTATCTGGACAATCTGCGGTATTATGATAGTGATTATCGCGGTGCGGACGCTCCGCGCTCTCCCGAATGAAGATATGCCGTCGGAAAACGCGACGGAAGAAAGAGGTGCAGTATGACAAAGGAACTCTCTCAAAAGCTGATTGACAACATATCCCTTTGCGTAAAGGGAAAGCGCAGCGAGCTTCGCCTTGTCTGCGCGGCGCTGTTTGCGGGCGGACACGTCCTTCTGGAGGACGTCCCCGGAACGGGAAAGACCCTGCTTGCGCGGACGCTTGCAAAGTCGGTTGACGGAGCCTTCCGCCGCATACAGTTCACGCCCGACCTGCTTCCGAGCGACATTACGGGCATAAACTTCTTCAGCACAAAGGAGCAGGAGTTCAAGCTTCGCCGCGGACCCGTGTTTACGAATATCCTGCTTGCCGACGAGATTAACCGTGCGACGCCGCGCACGCAGTCTGCGCTTCTCGAATGTATGGAGGAGCGTCAGGCGACGATAGACGGCGAAACAATACTGCTTGACGCGCCGTTTTTCGTTATCGCAACGCAGAACCCCGCAGAGATACAGGGTACATACCCTCTCCCCGAGGCGCAGCTTGACCGCTTTATGATACGTCTTGCGCTGGGCTACCCCGAGCGCGGCGAGGAGATAAACGTTATCCGAGGGGAAAACGAAGCTCCCGAGATAAACGCTGTCTGCACGAAGGAGGACATTATTTCTGCGCAGCGTGAGTGCGTCGCAGTTAAGATGAGCGAGGCTACCGCTTCTTATATCGCGGATATCGCGGCGGCGACGCGCTCTCACGCGGGCGTAAAGCTTGGGCTTTCGACGCGCGGCGCGGTTGCGCTGAAAAAAATGGCTTGCGCGCTGGCGGCGATTGACGGCAGGGATTACGCAATGCCGCAGGACGTTATAGAGGCTTGTCCCTATGTGATAAAGCACCGAATGATTTGCCGTGGGTACAACGTAAACGGCGGCGCGGAAAAGGCGGCGGACGAGGTTCTGCGGCAGGTTTTGGCGGCGGTTGCCGTTCCCACGGAAAACGAGTAAACTATTTTTCGCAGTAAACGGGGGGTGATACCGTGCAGCTTGTTGCTATGGCGCTTATTCTGGCGGCGGTGCTTGCCGCACAGTATTTTGTTTATCTGCGCTTTGGTATGAAAAAATTAAGCTACGAAATCACGATAAGCGTTCCCGAAGCGTTTGAGGGGGATGAAATCGAGGTTGTCGAGCAGATTGAAAACGCGAAATGGCTGCCGCTTCCGTGGATAAGGACGGAAATTCGCTGCTCGCGCTGGCTAAGCTTTGTCGGGCAGGGGAGCGTAATCGCCGACAGAACCGAGCAGCGCGGCTTGGTGTCAAGCGTTTTTATGCTCAAAGGCTATCAGCGCTGCAAGCGCACCTGGCGCGTTAAATGCGAAAAGCGCGGCGTTTTCACCGTAGACGACGTTACGCTGACGATAAGCGACTTGTTCGGTCTGGTTAAGTCGATGGGCATTTTTCGCGTGGAAAAGAGCGTCCGCGTTCTCCCCGTGCCGAGCGAGCTTTCCGCGGATATTATGTCAGACGAGGCGTTTATCGGGGATATTTCGGTGCAGCGCTTTGTGCTTCCCGACCCGTTTGTTATCTCCGGCGCAAAGGAATACACCGGCAGAGAGCCGATGAACAGGATACACTGGGCGCAGACCGCCCGCACGGGCGCGCTTATGGTGTACAACAACGAATATACTACCGAGCGGCGCGTTCTTGTCCTGATGAATATGGGGCGTTCGGTAAACGATGAGCGCATAAAGCTCGCGCTTTCCGCTCTTGAGGGGCAGATAAAGGCGGCGGCTTTCGTGCTTGACGTTTGCTTTAAGCAGCGCGCGGAGGTTGCGCTTTTCGCTTCCGCTCAGCCCGCTGTCTGCGAGGAAGCAGCTTCGGGATATGAGCATACGATAAAGCTTCTGCGCCTGCTTGCCGAGCTGAAAAACGGCTGCGGCGAGCATATCGACGATTTCCTGCGGCATATTTCGCTGCACGGATACACCGATATTGTCTACATCGGGCAGTTTTTAAGCCCCTTTGCTGAGGAAACCTTCCGCACACTCAGCGGACAGGGCGTGCGGTTTGTGATTTTCTCAAACCACATCGAACAAACCGATTTCTGCGAGGTATTTACCTTTCCGCGGGTGCATTGTTCTGACGAGGCAGGTGACGGCTGATGAATAAGAAGGCTTTTGGCATTATGGCTTCTGCGGGGCAGATTCTCGCGCTGTTTCCGTTTATCGTAACGATTGAGGGAATATCTTACTACCGCTACAATCCGTTGCACTATGCCGCGCTTTTCGCCTGCTTTGCGATATTTTACGCGCTTGGGCGCCTTGCGGCTGCATACGCTCACGGTGCGGAGCACACAATACTGAAAAAGGGCTGGGCGCTGTTTTTGTCGCGCGCGGCGGTGCTTGTTCCTGCTGGAGTTTTCTGCGTTCTCGTTGCGGTATTCGGGCTGTCGTCGGGCTTTTACATCTACATTCTGCCTGCGTGCTTCCTTGCATATTACGGCGGGCATCACACCTATTCGCTAAGCTATTCCGACACTTTTACTACCGCTTGGGTTGTTATCTACTTTACGGGCGCGATAATTTCCTCGGTGCTGCTGTGGTTCACTCACAGGGAGGAACTGTATGCGGCAGGCGTCTTTCAGCTTTGCTTGGTATTCGGCGGGATAATCGTGCTTTCGGCGGTGCTTGCAAATCAGACGAACATTGACGTCTGCACCGCGCAGAGGAGCGGCGGGCGAGCGGTTCTTCCGAACGGGCTTCGCAGCTACAATATGCTTATTATCTCGGTCGTGAGTATTATAATTGTCGGGCTGTTCCTGTTCGCAAAGCCTTTGGCGGAGCTTATCGCTGGCGGGCTAGCGGCGCTTGTGCGGCTTTTGCTTTCGCTTGTTAAGGACTCTCCGACAGAAGCGCCCGAGCTTGAAAACGAAGCGCCTTCCGGCGAGATGATGGGGCTTGATACGGCGGATAACCCGTTCTCGGAGATACTCCGCCTGCTGTTTTTAGCGATGCTTGTCGTGTTCATCATTCGCTTCAGACGGCAGATTTGGGAAGCGATAAAGGAGTTTTTCGCCCCGATGTTCAGGGAGAGCGCAAAGCCCGAAAAGCTTCCCTATATCGACGAAGTAACCGACTTTGCCGTAAAGCAGAACAACCCGCGCAGCCGCAAAAAGCAGCTTATGCTTTTACTGAAGCGCTACCGCGAGGAGCGCGACCCGCGGCTGAAATACCGCGTTGGCTATGCGATTTTTCTGCACCGGCTTTCGGATACGCCGTTTGCGCGGCTTCCGCAGGACACGACGACAATTCACCGAAAAAAAGGCGAGAGCGCCTTTCGCCGCGAGGGAATTGCGGAGATGGTCGAGGTTTACAACGGCGTGCGCTACGGCGACCTCACCCCGACAACAGACCAGCTTGCCGCGCTTGAGGGGCTTCTGGACGAGATAAATAACACAAAGAACAAAGGAGAACGAAATGACCTTCAGAGAACTGCTGAATAACGACGAATACATAGTGCTTGACGGCGCGATGGGAACAATGCTTCAGGCGAGCGGGCTTAAGCTCGGCGGACTTCCCGAGGAGCTTAACTTTACGAACCCCGACCTGTTGGTGGAAATCCACAGAAAGTATATCGCCGCAGGCGCGCAGGCGGTGTACACAAACACGTTTGGCGCAAACCGCCACAAGCTGCGCAACAGCAAGTACACCGTGACCGAGGTTGTCGAGCGTGCGATTGAGCTTGCGCGAAAGGCGGCGGAGGGGACAGATGTCCTCGTGGCGCTTGATGTCGGCTCGCTCGGCAGAATGATGCGCCCGACAGGGGATATGCCCGTTGACGAGGCATACGATATGTTCAAGGAGATTATGCTTGCGGGCAGGGGCGCGGACTTTATCGCTATCGAAACGATGACCGACCTTATGGAGATAAAAACCGCCCTGCTTGCGGCAAAGGAAAACACCGACCTGCCCGTTGTCTGCACTATGAGCTTTGAGGAAAACCGCCGCACGTTTACGGGCTGCTCCGCTTCCGCAATGGCGCTGACGCTGGCGGGACTGGGCGCGGACGTTGTCGGAATGAACTGTTCGCTCGGTCCTGCCGAGGCGCTGCCTATCGCAGAGGAAATTATGCGCTGGTCGTCCGTGCCCGTTATTATCCGCCCGAACGCGGGGCTTCCCGACCCGAAAACCAACCTCTACGACGTAACGCCCGAGCAGTATGCCGATGAAATCGAGAAGATTGCGGCGCTTGGGGTAAAGGTGTTCGGCGGCTGCTGCGGAACAACGCCCGACTATATCGCGGCGGTTTCACGCAGACTTAAGGGAAAGAAGTTCACTCCGCACCCTGCCGAGATACCCGCTGCCGTTTGCTCCCCGAGCAAAACAGTAACCATCGACACCGTCCGCATTATTGGCGAGCGGATTAACCCCACGGGAAAGAAGCTGTTCAAGGAAGCGCTCAGAAAGCGCGACCTCGATTATATTATGCGGCAGGCAATCGAGCAGACAAGCGCCGGCGCGGAAATCCTTGACGTGAACGTCGGGCTTCCCGATATAGACGAGCGCGAGATGATGCTTGCGGCAGTTGACGCGGTACAGAGCGTTACCGACGCGCCGCTTCAGATTGACACCACCGAAACCGACGTGCTGGAGGCGGCTTTGCGCGTTGTCGCGGGAAAGCCCATCGTAAACTCCGTAAACGGCGAGGAGGAGAAGCTTAGTACGGTTCTTCCTCTCGTGAAGAAATACGGCGCGGCTGTCGTCGGGCTTACGCTTGACGAAAACGGCATTCCGCAGAAGGCGGAGGAGCGCTTTGCCATTGCCGAAAAGATAATGAACCGCGCGCTTGCTCTCGGAATTCCGAAGCGCGACATCTATATCGACTGCCTTACGCTCACCGCGTCCGCCGAGCAGGACGGCGCCGCCGAAACGCTTAAAGCGGTGAAGATGGTTACCGAGCGGCTTGGGCTGAAAACAGTGCTCGGCGTGTCGAACATCTCGTTCGGGCTGCCGAACCGTGAGCTGGTAAACAGCACGTTCCTCACAATGGCGATGAACAACGGGCTTACCCTGCCGATAATCAATCCGAACGTCGCTTCGATGGCGGGAGCGGTCAGCGCGTTCCGCCTGCTTTCGGGCTATGACAGAAACGGCGCCGAGTTCATAGAGCATTTCGGCGCAGACAATATAGTTACAACCTCGGTGAAGTCGGGCGCTGCTGCCGCTCAGACAGCCGCCGTTGGCAGCGATATCGCGCACGCTGTCGCAAACGGGCTTAAAGCCGAGTGTGCGCAGGCGGCGCAGGTTTTGCTTGACGCAGGAAAAGACCCGATGGACATTATTAACGACGAGCTTATTCCCGCGCTGGACACCGCAGGCGAGCGCTTTGAAAAGGGGATAATCTTCCTGCCGCAGCTTATTCAGTCGGCGGGCGCTGCGCAGTCGGCGTTCGACGTTGTAAAGCGCGTTATTGCTCAGCGCGGCGGCGAAAGCGAGAGCCGCGGGCGCGTTGTGCTTTGCACGGTCAAGGGAGATATCCACGACATAGGAAAGAACATTGTGAAGACCCTGCTTGAAAACTACGGCTTTGACGTAATCGACCTCGGAAAGGACGTTGATTATCAGACGGTGGTTGACGCGGCGATAAAGTACGACGCGCGCCTTG
>SFHN01000056.1 GCA_004555635.1 [Eubacterium] saphenum | reverse complement strand
TATCGACGAGATAGTAAGGATTCTTAACGAGGCGCATGTGTGCCGCCTTGCGCTTTTCGACGGGGAGTATCCATATATAATCCCGATGTGCTTCGGGTTTGACCTTGACGGCGACAAGCTGGAGCTTTACTTCCACTGCGCCGCGCAGGGAAAAAAGCTTGACCTTATAAAAGAGAACAACCGCGCCGCGTTTGAGATAGATAAACTGATGGGGATAGTCGGCGGGGAGATTGCCTGCGGCTACACCGCCGACTACGAATGCATAACGGGCGTAGGCACGGTGGACATCATAAACGGCATAGAAAAGCTGACGGGACTTAACACGATTGTAAAGAAATACGCCGAAAATATTTCCGACAAAAGATTTTCCGAGGAAATGCTTAACAATGTAGTCGTGCTTAAACTCACGGTGAACGAGTTCTGCTGCAAGGCGCATAAGCCGCAGAACTAACGCTATGACAAGATACCCTGTTCTCCTGCTGCACGGAATGGGCTTTCGCGACAGAAAGCACTTTTGCTACTGGGGGCGGCTCGCAAGGCTGCTGCGCGAAAGCGGAACAGATGTTTATTTCGGATATCAGGATTCAAACGGCTCAATCGAAAGCAACGCGCGGCTTATTGAACGCGCCGCTCTTTGTGCGCTTGAAAGCTCGGGCGCGCAGAAGCTTAACATAATCGCGCACTCAAAGGGCGGACTGGAAGCAAGGTACCTTATTTCGTCAATGGGGTGGGGCGACAGGATTGCCTCGCTCACGACGCTTTCAACGCCGCACAACGGGTCGAAAACCGTTGACGCGCTGCTTCCGATACTTCCCGAAGGGGTTATCAGAGCGTGCTGCAAGGCGGTTGACCTGTGGTTTCGACTGCTTGGGGACAGGTCGCCCGACACCTTTGCGGCAATCTGCGCTTTCAGAACAGCGGACGCGCAGCGCTTTAACGAGGCTAACCCCGACGACCCTCGAGTATACTACCAAAGCGCGGGCTTCGTGATGAAAAGCGCCCGTGCGGATATGCTGATGTGGCTGACATATCTGTGCGTCAGGCACTTCGAGGGCGACAACGACGGGCTGCTTGCGCCGCGCGCGGTAATGTGGACGAATTACCTCGGAACCTTTACCGGCACGGGCAAAAGGGGCATTTCCCACTGCGACGAAACAGACCTAAGACGTCTGCCGCTGGCGAAAAAGCCGCCAAACGCCGACAACGAAATATCCGATATAACGGAATTTTATCTCGGGCTGGTTAAACAGCTCGGCGAAATGGGGCTGTAACCAAGCCTTATATAGGAGAAAACGAATGAACAAAGACGAGTTGATGAACAGGATAAACGAATGGTTCGACAACGACGAGCACGAGAAAATCATCGAAGCAATTCTCGCCCTGCCCGACAGCAGCCTTGACGACGAAATCCTCGGGCAGCTCGCGGTGGCGTACAACAACACGGGCGAGTACAAAAAGGCTATCGCCGTGCTGGAGAGTCAGCGCGAAAGGCTTGACGGGAATTTCAAGTGGCACTACCGAATGGGCTATGCGCTTATGAACGCCTCGGAGGACGAGGAGTGCGAAAACGACGAGAACCTGCGCTTTAACATTCTCGACCGCGCACGCATTTGCTTCGCCCGCTGTATGAATATGAACCCGCCCGAGGAGTATCTTGAGGAATGCGACGAGTATATCGAGGAAATCGAGGACATTTTAGGCGAGGGCGAGGACGAGGAGGAAATCCCCGAGGACTATGACCCCGAGCTTTACGATGACGAGGAACTTAACGCCGTCGAGGAGCATATCAAGCAGTATTTCGGCGAGTTTCCGTCGGTGTACCACGAGATAGCAAGCCCCGATATACACGTCGATATCTGCTGCGTTCCGCCGTCGGAGAAGCGGAACTTCTACACGCTGATTACGCTCGGAATGGGCGCGCACATAATGAACGTTCCCGAGGAGCTTGGCGCGGAGGAGTACGGCAGGGCGGAGCTGCTTATCTGCCTGCCGCCCGACTGGAAGCTTGGCGAAACCTCTGACGAGTGGTACTGGCCGCTTGCGCTGATAAAAAACCTCGCGCGGCTGCCTATAAACTGCGACACCTGGCTCGGCTGGGGTCACTCGGTTGACAATCAGGAGCCGTTCGCCGATAACACCGAGCTTTGCGGCTCGCTTCTGATTAACCCTGTCGGAGTTGACGAGGGCGGAAGCATCTGCGAGCTGCCAAGCGGCGAAAAGGTGAACTTCTTTGAAATTCTGCCGCTTTACCGCGGCGAGATGAACTTCAAGATTGACCACGACGCACAGACGCTGCTCGGCAGAATGGAGAATATAAGCCACGTTACCGACATTTCGCGGGAGAACACCTGCGAGGGGTATATTCCGCGCGGAAACGACGACCCGTTCTCCTCGCCCGTGGACGATATGGAGAGCCACAGCGCAAAAATCCGCGATAAAAAGCTTCCGCTCGACGAAATCTGCGGCGCAAACCATATAGCGATTTTTATGCGCTGGGCGATTGAGCGCGGGCTGTGCGCACCGGAGCTTGCCGACTGCTTCCCCGAAACGGTGAGCGGAGTGCTTGACGGGACGGCGCGCGACCTGCGCGGGTTCCTGCGCGACGAGCTTGGCGGCGTGCTGACCCCTTTCTTCTTTAACTACGAGGGGTACAGCTTTGCCTACGATTATTACATATTCTCCGAGGACAAGTGCTATCCGTCAGATGTTGACGACTACGCCGAGCAGTATTTCGGCACAGAAAAGTATAACAGCGAGGAATTTGCCGACGAAGCATACCTGTTCGTTCCGTTCGACGAAAGCTACTACAAGGGGCTGTCGGCGGTTATCGAAAGCAGGTTCTGCGAGTTCAGAAAGAAGTTTGACGCGGACAACGAGGAACGGCTATCTAGCTTTGCCGAAAACGTTATGCGGGGGCTTTTAGGGTGCGGATGCAAATGCTTCTACCCGCGCGGAAGCTCCGTGCGCGAGGCTATGGAAAACGCAAGGCGCGTCGGCGAGCGAGAGGGCTTCACTCCCCTGCTGATGATTTACGACGACGAGCAGATAAATACCCCCGACGACGAGCTGCGGGAGCTTGTCAGCTCAATCGACCCCGTAAGACCGCTGACAATCGCGGAGGTACCCGTGAAAAGCGCTTCCGAAGCCGCCGACTGGTTCAGAAACTGGTTCGGCGCGGCAATCGACGGGGAAATCGCGGCAGACTGCTCGCGGTTTACTGCGGAATACGGCGAAAAGCCTGCCGTGATACGCTGCGGCGGAGAGGCGCCCGTGCTGTATCTCCCGCAGGGAAACGGAACGTTCCTTCAGATGACCGCCGACCCGCGCCTTAACGAGTCGGGAGAAGAGGGCACGCGCCTTGTGCTTGACAAGGACAACGAAAGCGACCACCTGCTGCCCGCGCTGGTGAACTATATCGGCTGCCGCTATCGGCTTTTCCCCGAGGCGGAGGACGACGTCGAGCTGATGATAGCCTACCGCGAAGCGTTGCTGCGCGGGAAAATCGAGGGATTTGTCCCCGTGATAATGACGATAGACAAGGACCTGCTTGCAAGGCTTATCGAAAACTCCGGCTGCCGCGACGAAGAAAGCGGCTTCGGGTTCTCGGCGCAAAGGCTCGCGGAGTACCGAAAGGGGCTTTCGGATATGCCGCTCCCCGACGGCGAAGGTTTACTAAGAGGGCTTTCGCAGGAGATTTCCGTCCCCGAAAGGACGCAGCCCGAAGCGCCGCTGAAGCGCTTTATAAGCTACTGGAGCTTTGAGAGCAGAAAGACCGTGCCGCTTCTGCTGGCTGAAGTACCCATAAAGGAGCCGTGGGAGGTGTTCGCGTATATTCCGTTCGGAGAGTATGACGGCTGCCCCGATGCTTTGTCGCTTATGGCAGCGGCGAAGTGGCTTTACGGGCGGTTTGGCGCAGTGCCTGCGGTAATCGGCGACGGAACGCTGGAGTTTTATGTAGAGCGCCCCGCAGACAAGTCGGCGGCGGGAGAGCTTGCCGCGATGATGTTCGGGCTTTGCCCGCTGCTGAAGAAGTCCGCGCCGATAGAGAAGCTTGCGGACAGCCTGAACGGTTCGACCGTGTGGGTTTTCCGCTGGAAGTAGTCGTCGGGTGCACCGACAGGCAATCCGCCTTTCGGCGGGTGAAAAATTAGCATAGGTTTTCTAACGGCGGGGGTCAAAAGCTCCTGCCGTTTTGTTTTGGGCAAAACTAAAGCGACCCTTGACAGAGTCAAAGGTCGCTTTGTGATTCTGAAATCGTTTTGATACTATGTATCAATTAGCCCTCGGTGGGTGCTCCTACGGGGCAGGTGCCTGCGCAAGCGCCGCAGTCGATGCAGGTATCAGCGTCGATAACGTACTTGCCGTCACCCTCGGAAATAGCATTTACGGGGCAGCCATCAGCGCAAGCGCCACAAGCGATGCACTCATCGGAAATTACATATGCCATGGTTATTTACCTCCTGAAAATATTGTTGTAGAAAGGGCACAAATAACCCTCTCTCCTATTATATCACTTTTTATAAAAAAATCAAGCGTTTTTTCGCGATATTTTGCTAGAATTTTTATGCAAAGGCGCGTCAGTTCTCCTCAAGCTTCTTAAGCGCCTTTATCTCCTCGCGGTTGACCCTAATCTGACCGTCGCGGATAAGCTTAACCTCGCTCTTGTTGATTGACAGCGGAACATCGGGCTTTTTGTCAAGCTTTACCTTAAGCATACCCGTGAGCAGGTTCACCTCGTCAACCACACCGCGCCCCTCGGGCGTTTCAACCGTCGCGCCAACCTTAGGCGTCGTCCGCAAAAACTCCTCATAGCAGTCCTGCTCGTACTTCAGGCAGCACATCAGCCTGCCGCAGGTGCCGGAAATCTTCGTCGGATTAAGCGACAGCGACTGCTCCTTTGCCATCTTAATCGACACGGGCTGAAACTCGCCGAGAAAGCTCGAGCAGCAGAACGGTCTGCCGCAGATTCCAAGTCCGCCCAGCATCTTCGCCTCGTCGCGCACGCCAATCTGCCGCAGTTCAATTCTCGTGCGGTAAATCCCCGCAAGGTCCTTTACCAGCTCGCGGAAATCAACGCGCCCGTCAGACGTGAAGTAGAACAGTATCTTGCTCCCGTCAAACGTGCATTCGATGTCAATCGGCTTCATATCCAGTTTGTGCTCGGCGATTTTCTCGGTGAAAACGCGCATAATCTCCTTTTCGCGGCGCTTGTTTTCCTCAAGCTGACGGCGGTCGGACTCGTCCGCCTTACGGATTATGCTTTTCAGCGGGGATACAAGGGTCGCCTCGGGAACAAGCCTGTTCGACAGCACAACCTCGCCGCACTCCACTCCGCGCGATGTTTCAACAATCGCGATGTCGCCCTGCTTGAACTCAACGCCCGCGGGCGAGAAATAGTATACCTTGCCAACGTCCTTGAAGCGAATGCCGATTATCTCCGTTTTCGGCGAAGCCGCAATTTCCTCGGGAGTGCGCTCGGACTGACGCCTTTGCTTCTGCTGCATACGCTCCGGTCGGTCAAAATGCTCCGCGCGCTCGCGGCGGGGCTTTTCGCTGCGCCCTCTGCCGTCGGCAGGGGGCTGCTTAGCCTCTTGCTCGGGCTTGTTTTTCGGCGCTATTTTCTCTGTGTAATAATTGTTATCCATAGATCTCCTTATATTTTCAGTATAATCTTGATGTAAGATACGATGTGGTGAGCGCGAGATTCAGGTTGTACTTCGCGTTTGCGCTAACCTCAAAGACCGCGTCCAGCATCGACAGAATAAACTCCTCGGAAAACGCCGCCGCAATCCGCTTCGCCTCGTCCTTGCCGCAGGAAAAAGCCTCTCCCCCGCAGCGTATCGAAAGCGCGTCGCGCAGTATCTCGGTGAGATAGCCAAGCGTTTCGGAGTATTCCGCCCTGCCCGACTGCTCGGTGAGCGCCGCCGCAAAGCTCAGCTTGTCCATACGCGCAACCGCGTCGGCTGCTTTTTTCGCGGTGGAAATCAGCGCGGTTTCCTCGCCGCCGTCAAGTACAGCGCGGCATTTGCCGATATTCCCCGAAAACATTTGAGCAAGCTCGGCGGCTTTTTCACTGTCGCACTCGCTTTCTATAAGGCACTGCGCGCATTCCTCTGCGGACGGCATCTGCACCTCGAACTCCATAACGCGCGAGAGAATTGTTTCGAGCAGCGCGTTTTCATTTTCGCAGGTGAAGATAAAGCGCAGGTATGCCGCAGGCTCTTCAATCAGCTTAAGCAGCGCGTTCTGCTGCTGCACCAGCATATCGTCGCAGTCCTCGAAAACGTATACCTTCAACCCGCCCTTGTTCGGCATAATAACGCTGTCCGCGATTACCGCGCGAAGCCCGTCCATACTGTATTTTCCGTCGCGGCTTCGCTTTACGAAAACAACATCGGGGTGATCGTCGGTTTCAATAAGCCTGCAAGCGGTGCACGCCCCGCAGGCGCTGTCGCTGCACATAAAAAGCTGCGCTAAATACCGCGCGAGCGTCTTTTTCCCCGCGCCCTTTGGTCCGTGAAGGAGTATGGCATGCGGCAGGCGCTGCTTTGCCGCCATATCGTCCAGCCGCGCTTTTATGCGGTCTTTTCCGAAAAGCTTCATTATACTTTCTCAAAACGCTCGACATTCGTCACGAAAATTGTCGCGCCGCCTACCGAAACCTCGACGGGGAAAGCCGCGTAGCTGCCCACGCCGTAGCTTGCGGTGTTCGGGACAAACTGCTTTCTTCTGTGCGACTGCTGCTTTATTATGTTGATGATTTCGTCAATTCTGTCATCCTCAGAGCAGATAATGAGCGTTGTGTTTCCCGCCATGAGAAAGCCGCCCGACGACGCGAGCTTTGTCGCCTGTATGCCGTTTTTGGTGAGCGCGGACTGAACCGCGTGGCTGTCGTCGTTGTTGATGATAGCGTAAATCAGCTTCATGGTATGTCCCTTTTCCTCTCAAACGTTGTCTTTGGGTTTCAAAATAACCCTAACTTATATTATACAGCATTTTGCTGAAAAAATCAACGGTTTTCTTTTTCCCCGCATTCAAATGCCCAAAAAAATCGAAACAAATCACTTCTTGACAGACAAGGCAGAAATTGCTATAATATAATTAACCGCAAGGAGACCCCCGCAGCGTGCGGGAATTTTACCGAAAGGAAGTTTTCATTATGGGAAAGTTTGTTATCAAGCCCACTAAGTCGGGCGGCTTTGTTTTCAACCTCAAGGCAGGAAACGGTGAAGTTATCGCAACAAGCGAAACCTACAACAGCCTTGAAGCGTGCAAGAACGGCGTAAAGTCCGTTATCACGAACGCTCCTGAGGCGGCTCTCGAGGACCAGACCGTTGAAGGCTTTGCTACCGAGAAGAACCCGAAGTTC
>SFHN01000055.1 GCA_004555635.1 [Eubacterium] saphenum | reverse complement strand
AGGTTTTCATATCTCGTAGAAATACGGGAACAGCGCTATCAGAAACACATAGGTAAACAGCAGCATTGCGAGCGCCAGCACCTCCAGCCTCAGCCATACCTGAAACTTGATGCTTTTGAAATAGTTCATCGCGCCTCTTATGCCTCGAATTTATAGCCGTGACCGCGCAGCGTTACGATAAACTTGCGGTATTCGCCGAGATTGTTGCGTAGCATTTTTATGTGCGTGTCAATCGTCCTGTCGTCAACATACACGTTGTAGCCCCAGACTTCTTCGAGAAGTTGAGTTCGCGTGAGGGCGATGTTCTTGTTGCGCACAAGGAAAAACAGCAGGTCGTATTCCTTAGGAGTGAGGTTAACCTTCTGCCCATCGACGAAAACATCGCGCGAGGTGAAGTTGATTTCAAGTCCCTCGAACTTTGCCGTTTCCACGGCGGGAGCAGGCTCTGCTGCGGCATTGCGCTTGATAATCGCATTTACGCGCGCCATAACCTCCTTCGGAGAAAACGGCTTTACGACATAATCGTCTATCCCAAGCTCAAAGCCGAACAGCTTGTCGTATTCCTCGCCGCGCGCGGACAGAATAAGCATTGGCGTGTTCTTTACCTTGCGGATTTCCTTGCAGGCGGAAAAGCCGTCCAACCGCGGCATCATTACGTCCATTATGATAATGTCGTAGTCCTTGTTCCGCGCCATTTCCACGGCTTTCATTCCGTCCGCCGCTTCGTCAACGCAATGACCCTCGAACTCGGCGTACTCTTTAATGACCTCGCGAATGTTCTCCTCGTCGTCTGCTACAAGTATATTGTACATAGGACGCACTTCCTTTCATAATATTGCCTGTAATTATAATGCGTGTAAGTGAAAAACGAGTGAAAAGCGGCTGAAAAAAACACATATCTCGCTATATTTCTCCGAAAAGCGAAACAACCTCGCGCAGCTTTATATCTACGATATCGGGAACGCCCGTATCGTAAGCCGCCGCAGACGGCGACTCGAAACGCACAGCGCTGCCCTCGGCGGGAGAAGCTGCGGGCAGGCTTAGCTTTGCGGTTACTCTGCCGTTGTCCTTTGTAAGTGAAAAGCTGCCGTGCGCTTCTGCGGCAAAGCGCTTTATAATCGGTATTCCGTAGCCGAGCCGCTGATAGGAGAAGTTTACCCCGACAGCGTCCTTGAAATCCTCGTCGGTAAAGAGCATATTCTCGTTTGTTATGCTGAAAACAACCAGCCCGTGCCGCTCGGTTCCCGTGCGGTAAAGCACGGCGGTAGGTACGGTGTCGCGCGGGGAATAAAGCAGCGCGTTCTGCACTGCGTTAATCAGCGCCGCAACCGCGTGGCGGCTGTCTACCATCACGAAAAGCTCCTCCGGCTCGCACACGAAATCCACCCGCCTTCCGCACTTCGCAAGAGCCGCGTTGCAGCGCTCCATAAGCTTTGTGACAAGCGCAACAGCGTCCGTGCAGACGGGGGCGTTTTCCGAGAACATCATATCGGTGTACTCCGACATATTCTTGCTGACGGAGCTTATATCGGCGAGCGCCGCTTCCATACTTCCGAGATAATTCAGCGCTTCGAAGTCGCCGAGCGAAAGCAGACGCGAGCGGAGCGCGGTGCTTTGCTGCCAGAGAGCTGACAGGCTGCGCTCGACAGAAGTTAACGGTGGAAGCAGCTTTGCCGCTGCGTCGGTTTTCTGAGCGGTTTCAAGCGCAGCCTCGCCGCCGATTATCTCGCAGATATACAGCTCCGCTTCGCCAAGCTCGTTTTTCACAGGAGTAATCCTCGCGCAGCAATACTCGCCGCCAAGCAGCACCTTTATCTCTGTGAACTCCTTTAGCGGATAGCAGAGCGGGTCGCGGACGACGTTAAGCAGCGACTGACCCTCGGAAAAAACCTTCGGCGCGTTGGAATAAACGCAGCCCATAACCCTGTCAAGAAGCAGAACGGTGTTCGGGTGGTTTTGGTATAGTCCCGAGAAAAACGCGATATTTGCTTTGTTCATAAATTACCTCGAAAGAGTTATTCCGCCATAAGATTTTCCATCTCGTCGATAAGCGTGCCGAAAAGCTCAAGCGCGGCGTTTACAGGCTCCTTGCCCGTCATATCGACGCCCGCGCCCTTCAGAAGCGTTATCGGGTCTGCCGAGCAGCCGCCCGAAAGGAAGCCGATATAGTCCTTTACGGCGCTTTCTCCCTCGCGAAGAATACGCTGAGAAAGCGCTATCGCCGCAGAAAAGCCCGTCGCATACTGATAAACATAGTAGTTGTAGTAGAAATGCGGAATCCTCGCCCACTCCATATCAAGCTCGCTGTCGATAACAAGGTCGTCACCGTAGTAGGTCTTGTTAAGCTCGCGGTACATCTCGCAGAGATTCTCCGCGGTAAGGCTTTCGCCCTTTTCGAGCTTTTCGTTTATCGCAAGCTCAAACTCCGCGAACATTGTCTGCCGGTAGAGCGTCGTGCGGAACTGCTCCAAGAAGTAGTTGATGAGGTATGCGCGGCGCTTCTTGTCGGTCGTGGTTTTAAGGAGGTGCTGCATAAGCAGGCTTTCGTTGCAGGTTGAGGCAACCTCTGCGACAAAGATGACATAATCCGCATAGCAGACGGGCTGCGTTTTGTTGGAGAGGTAGGAGTGGATTGCGTGACCCATTTCGTGCGCCAAGGTGAACTCGCTGTCGAGCGTGTCCTTGTGGTTAAGCAAGACAAACGGGTGAACGCGCGCGCCTGCGGAATATGCTCCGCTGCGCTTGCCCTCGTTTTCGTAAACGTCAATCCAGCCGCCGTTTATTCCCTCGGAGAAAATCGCGCGGTATTCCTCGCCCATAGGTGCAAGCGAATCGTAGACCTCCTGCTTTGCCTGCTCGAACGGGATTTTCACGTCAACGCTGCTTACAATCGGCGTGTAGAGGTCGTAGGGGTGAAGCTCGTCTACTCCGAGCAGCTTTTTGCGAAGGCGAACATAGCGGTGCATATAGCCCATATTGTCGTGAACCGCCTCGATAAGCTGCTTGTAGACGGACACGGGAACCTCGTTTCCGTCAAGCGCCGCAGAAAGCGTTGAGTCGTATTTTCTCGCTCTCGCGCGGAAAAGCAGCGTTTTCACCTGCGCGCCGAGCGTTGCGGCAAACGTGTTCTTATGCCCCTCGTAAACGCTGTACAAGGACTGAAACGCGCTCTTTCTGAGCTGTCTGTCCGGCGACTGCATAAGCGGGATAAAGCTTCCGTGGGTCACCTGATGAGCGTTTCCGCTGCTGTCAACCGCGTCGGGAAACTTCATATCCGCGTCGTTAAGCATAGAGAAAATCGTGTCGGGAGAGCCTGCCATTTCCCCTGCGAGAGCCATAATGCGCTCCTCCGCCTCGGAGAGGGTGTGCTCGCGGCGCTTTCTCATAATGTCAAAAACGCGCTTGTACAAAAGCAGGTCTGGCTGCTCGGAGTAAAACCGCTCCATATCCTCATCGGACAGACTAAGCAGCTCGGGCGTTACAAACGCGCCCGCTCCCGCAAGGCTTACATACAGCATTTCAACGCGGCTCACCATATCCTGATACGCCGCTTTGCGGGTGTCCTCGTCGGACTTTCGCTGCGCGTAATTCACAAGAGAATCAAGAAGCACGGAAAGCTCGTCGTCCATTCGCATATATTCCAGCAGCGCAGCGCTGTCGGCGCATAACCTGCCCTTATACGACGCGATTTTTTCCGCAAAGCCCGAGGCTTTTGCAAAGTCGCTTTCCCAAGCCTCGTCGGTCGGGTAAATGTCGTTTATCGCCCACTTGCTTTCTGCGGGCAGTTCGTCACGCTGCGGTATTCTTTCGCTCATATCAAATCTCCTTGTCACTTCATTCTTTTCTGAATTTTAGGCTTCAGAAGCTTTTCGTAAAACGGGAAGAAAAGTCCCAGAAATATGTCGTACATCACAAAAGCCACGGCACCCATTCCAAGCAGGGCAAGTGCGCCGTACTCGCCGTATTCACCTATTTCGTCAAGCAGCTGCTTCATACCGAACAGGTTTATCAGCACGATATAGCAGCTCACCGCCGTCACCGCGTAAACCCCGAGCTTCGCAAGCAGCCTCAGCACTTTTACGGGGATTCTCATAAGATACTGCCGAACAATCGGGTAATAGCCCAGCAGGAATATGAACATCAGCGAAGCTTCGTAGTTATAGCTAATCAGCAGGCACAGCAGCCCCACCGCGACATAACTGATAAGCCCGTATTTCACGCCAAGCCGCTCGCGTATAACCCAGATAAGCACACCCGCGACCGCAGGGCTTATATACTCAAACGCGGGAATAAAGCTTAAGAAAAACATCACGACAAACGCAAGCCCGCACATTATTCCGCAGAGCGACACGATATAGCTTATCTTGGGGGATTTCTGCTCTGCCATCAGCGGCGGCGCTCCATTCCGTAAAACTCCATACTGCGTTCCTTTCGCTCGCGCCCGTCCTTAAGAAGCAGGCGGAGCGTTTCGATGTCGTCGGATACCATAGCGTCGCGGTATTTTTCAAGCTCTGAGATTATTGTGTTTACCTCGAAAAGCAGCGCTTCCTTGTTGCACATAAACAGCCCCGACCACATATCCTCGTTCAGATACGCGACGCGCGTCAGGTCAAGGAAGCTACCCGCCGAAAAGCCGTCCGCGTTGAACAGCGAGGGGCTTTTTACATACGCGTTTGACACGACGTGCGCAAGCTGCGAGGTGTATGCGATGTTGATGTCGTGCTGCTTCGGCGTCGCGATAACCACCTGCCCGAAGCCCATCGAGCTGCCGAGAGTTGACACAAGGTCAATGGCAAGCTGCGGGGTGTTGTCGGAGGGGGTTATGATAAAGCTTGCCTTGCGGAAAAGGTCGGCGGTGGAATAGTCGAAGCCCGAATGCTCGGTGCCCGCCATCGGGTGCGTTCCGATGAAGATTACGCCGCGCTCCTCAAGCACAGGCGTGCAGTTATTGACAATGTACCCCTTTACGCCGCAGATATCCATAACAATGGAGCCTTTTCTGAAGCGGTCGGCGTTTTCCTGTACAAACTCGACTATCTGCTTTGGATAAAGCGCAACGACGGTAAGTCCCGCCTCGCCGAGCCTGTCAACGGTGATTTCCTCGTCGATAGCGCCCTGCTCGAGCGCCTTTCTGATTGTTTCCTTGTCGGTGTCAATTCCCATTATATGGTGAAATGTGTTTGCTTTCAGCGCCTTGCAGATTGAGCCGCCAATAAGTCCCAGACCAACTACTGCTATATTCATTTTCTTGTCCTTTCTTTTTAGAGGTATATCTTATATTATACAACATATTGACGGAAATTTCAACCACTTGATTATATTTATTATTTTTTTGTTAAAAACGCGGCGTTGACAAAGCGCAGGATAAATGGTATACTGAAAAAAAAAGAAAGGAAGCCCACACCTTGAACAGAAAGCTGTTAAAGCCGCTGTCGCTTGCTGCAGTGGTGGTCTTATCTGCCGCTCTTTGCGGCTGCGCGCAAAAGGAGGAAAGCTCTATGCCGACAGAATCAACTCAGCCTACGACTGAAACCACCCCCGAAATCACCGAGCCGACAACCGAAGCGACTTATTCCGATGCTCCCGATGAGGAGTTTGTCACCGTCGAATACCCCTGCGAGTACTTCGAGGAGGAGCTTCACTGCACCTATGACGGCGTTGACATTTTCGGCACGCTTTACACCCCCGCGAACGGCAGGGCAAAGCACCCTGCGGTTATTCTTAGCCACGGCTACAATTGTATCGGCGCGGATATGAAGGATATGGCTATGAAGCTTGCGAAAAACGGAGTTATGGCGTACACATTCGACTACTGCGGCGGAAGCACGCGCTCAATGAGCAGCGGCGAGTCGGTGGATATGAGCATAGAAACCGAGCAGGACAACCTACGTCACGTCATAGATATGATTTCCGAGCGTGAAAACGCCGACGCTTCGCAGCTTTACCTCTACGGCGAAAGTCAGGGCGGCTTTGTCGCGGCACTGACGGGCGCGGAAATGCCAGACAGGATTGCGGGAATGTTCCTAATATACCCCGCGTTCTGCATTGTTGACCAATGGCTCGCTATGGACCCCGCAGCGATGACCGAGCCGTTCAATTTTATGGGAATGACGCTTTCAAAAACGTTTTATGACGGTGTTCCGAGATACGACATTTACGAGCACATCAAGGCTTTCAACAATCCCGTTATGATTTATCAGGGCGACAAGGACGGGGTTGTCGATATCTCATACGCGTACAAAATCGACGAGGCGTTCCCCGATTCAAAGCTCACAATCGTAGAGGGCGCGGGACACGGCTTCGGCGGAAAGGACAGAAAGCTTGTGCTTGAAGAGGTTAGCGGATTTTTCACCGAGCGCGGAATTAACCAATAGATATAAACAAACCCGAGAAGCTAATTCTTCTCGGGTTGTTTGTTTAATTAGTCAAGCTTGAATTTTCCGACAAGCTCCTTGAGCATTCCCGCCTGCGCGGAAAGCTCCTCGGAAGCCGCCGCGCTTTCCTCGGCGGTCGCGGAGTTCGACTGAACGACGTTTGAGATGTTCCCGATGTTTCCGCTTATCATCGCCGCCATCTCGCTCTGCTGCTTGCAGCTCTCGGTGATGTCCTCGACGATATGCTTGACGGAGCTGGTGTATTCATCGAGCGTCTTCATAGCTTCGGCGGTTTCTGCGGTGATTTCCGCGCCGTTGTTTACCGCTTCGACAGAGCTTTCGATAAGCCGCGTTGTATCGCCGACTGCCTCTGCGGACTTGCCCGCAAGCATTCTTACCTCGTCGGCAACAACCGCAAAGCCCCTGCCCGCTTCGCCCGCGCGCGCAGCCTCGATTGCCGCATTGAGCGCGAGAATATTCGTCTGAAACGCAATATCCTCGATTGTGTTAATGATATTGCTGATTTTGTCGGAGGTTTCGTTGATGTTCTTCATCGCGTCGGTGAGGCTTTCCATCTTGCGGTTTACCTCCTCGACAAACGCGGAGGTCTTGTCCATAAGCTCACGCGCGCCGATACAGTTGCCCTCGTTTTCCTTTATCTGCTTTTCGATATTGCCGAGGTTATCCGCAAGCTCGTCTACCGAAGCGCTCTGTACAACTGTACCCTGCGAAAGCGTGTACGAAACGGACGCAACCTGCTCGGAGCCGGAGCTCACCTGACCCGCAGCGTCGCGGATATCCGACATAACGGAGCTAAGCTTATCCTTGATAATTTTAAGGTTCTCGGAAAGCCGCGCGAAATCGCCCGTGTAATACCCCTTGTTGCACTCTACGTCAACAGTAAGGTTCTCGTTTGCAAGCTCGTTAAGTATCCTTGCGACGTCATCGGTAGCGTTTCGAAGCGACGCGCACATATCAACAACAGCCGAGGCAATTGTGCCTACTTCATCAGGGCGGTTCA
>SFHN01000054.1 GCA_004555635.1 [Eubacterium] saphenum | reverse complement strand
CGCGCTCTGACAGCGCAGCGCCCAAATGCACAATATTATACAATAACATTATACCATAATGTAAACGTTTTTTCAAGAGCCGCGGGAAATTTGTGGTATGCGTTTTTGCACAAACTTTGTTTTCTTCTTTTGTGCATTTCTTTCAGACGGCACGCGCTGCGGGCATTGTCAGACGTCCTGCGCGGCGAGGAAAGTTTCGGTAACGAAATCGCTAAACCTGCCGTGTGAAGGCGTCAGCTTACAGCGCGTTTTTACAAGCTCCGCAAGCTCTGCGGGACAAAGCGCGGTATCGCCTATATCAAGCAGCGGGATATCCATTTTGCTGTCGCCCGCGCAAAAAACACGTCCGACCTCTCCGTTTTCCCGAAGCATATTGAGCAGCCTTTTCGCGGCGCTGCCCTTGTTTATCTTCCTCGGGATAACATACACCTTTTCTCCCGTGAAAAACGCTTCGCAGAGCCTGCCCTCGCCCAGCCGCGAAAGCGTATCTTCGGGGCGGCGGCTTTTTGTGAACAGAAACAGCCCGTCAACCGTTCGCACCTCGAAGCTTCTGTCGGGGTCGTTTAGAAGCGCTTCCCGCGCCAAAGCAAGCTCGGCTTCGCACTCTTTTGCGGCGGAGTTCGCCCAAGCCGCCCACGCGGGGTCGGGCGCGCCGTTAATCAGCAGCGTGCCGCCATTGTCGGTTATCGCATACTTTGGCGAAAAGCCCATTGGAAAGCGTATTCGCAGATACTGCTCGACGCTTCGAGTTGTCACGGGGACAACGTTTTTGAGCTTCGGCAGCATTTCGTTTTGAAAAGCGGAAATGCAGCTTATTGCTTCGCCGTTTTTTTGCTCAACGACAATGTCGCCGTCTGTTTTCCGCTTTGCCGAGAAAATCAGCGTTCCGTCAAGGTCGGTGAAGAGAATTGCCACAAAGCCCCTCCTTTACACGTCGCCTGTGCTGATTATTCCGCAGGCACGGTAGTGACGCAGCGGATACTCCCGCACCTCTACGCCCTTTTCCCGCGCAAGCTCTCTTATGTGCGCGGTAAGCTCGCTGTCTACGTCGCGCAGAAGCACCAGCTTCGGTATTCTCCGCAGTAAAACGCGGGTGGTTTCGCCTATGCTCGGCTTTACGAGGTTTATATCGGACACGCCGAAGGCGGCTGCGATTTCCTCCGTTTCGGAAAGCCCGCTGCCCTCTGCGGGGGTAAATTCCGGCAGCGCAGCGCCGTTTCCCGCGCGCTCAACCGCTTCGATAAACTCGTAGGTTCTGTCTTTTTCCGAAAGCTGTGCAAAATAGTGCGCGCCGTGGAAATCCCCCTCGCCGATAACGCCGTCCTTCAGCACCGTTCTGCTGAACAGCCCCGAAACCACGCTGTTAAGGCAGCTGCACGGGATAAAGATGTCGTCCCGCGTGCCGTAAATCTCGCAAAGCCCCGCGGGGTCGGCAAGCACCGCCAGGCGGCTGTCGATTTCGGGGAAGTCCTTTAGCGCTTCGCGAAGCTGCCGCGTAATCGCGCCCTTTCCCGTCCAGCCGTCAATGAACCTGATATCGCGCGGGTCGTGCCGCGCGGTAATATAGCGCAGCGCCTGCTCATCTATGCCGCGCCCTCTGATTATGGATATCGTGTAGTGCGCGACGTCGCAGTCGTAGCGCGCTTTTATGTACCGCTTTATCAGTATACCGACGGGAGTGCCTGCGCGCGCAAGAGAAACCAGCGCGGTTCTATTTCCCGTTTCGGAGAAAATGCGCTCTGCAACGGACTTCACGGCGGCTGCGGTTATCCCCGCCCAAAGCGAAAGCCCGTTTTCATACTGCCGCAGGTATTCTTCCGACGGCTCATATTCCGCGGGGAGAAGCTCGCAGTAATGCACCCCGCTTTGTATCAGCGGCTCGCGCTGCTTTGCGGACAGCGGGGAAAGCACTCCCGTAATGTCCTTTAACAGCAGCGTGCAGTCGTCGGGGAGAATGCTTGTGCGCATTTTCCGCCCGCGGTAAAGCACCAGCACAACCTGCTTTCCGCCCGCCGCGCCGCACAGCGCGCGAACCGCTTCATCGCTCGGATTGTCCGCGTCTGTGACGATAATCGAGAGGTCGCAGGGTGCTGCGTTATAGAGGTAAACGGTTCTTTCGCTGTCATAAAGGCTGCGCAGCTTTGCGCGGGAATATATCGGATAGCCCGCTGCCGCAGAGGGGAGCATAGGGCTTCTCGTTACTGAATGGACGACCGTTTTGCAGCCGCGCTTTTCGAGCATTTCCCCGAGATAAATCGGCGGCAGGCAAAGCTCTTCCGTGCCGATGATTTCGGCGCTTTCCGCTTCGGGAAGGCGGCGCAGTATTTCTTCGCAGAGTTTTCTGCATTCGTTAGAGTATTCCGCGGCGCTTACGCCGAGGCGCGTGTCAAGCAGCGCGTTAAGCGTAACCACGCTGTCGGGAGAGCGCAGCGCGGTCTCCCTGTCGGGGAGAAACGTATCAGGAAAGCTTGGCGGGAGTATTCCGTCGGTGTTATGCGGGGCGATAACGTCAATGCCGCGCTCGGAAAACAGCCGCCTGCTCTCCTCGCTTGCAATAAACGCGGCGGCGGTTATCCCGCAGCCCTCGGGCAGCGCTTCGCGCAGCTTTTCCGCAAGCGCGGCGGCGGTTTTTCCCGTGGTAAATTCGTCGTCAATAAGGAACACGCGCTCTGCCCCGTCGAAAATCCCGCTCCGAATGCAAAGCTCGTGCTCTGTCGCGTGGCTGTGACACTCGCTGAAGCCGACGGCGCAGAAATGCTTTGGCAGCTTCTCGCGGGTTGTGCTTATAAACACGCAGCGCTCTCCCAGCATAGCGGCAATGTATGCGCCGATGCCTACCGCCGTTTCCGCAAAGGCAATCACTGCGCATTTCCCCTTTGGAAAGCTGTTTCGCACCATTTCTCCGAGAGCGGAAAACTCCCGCGCGGTATCTTTTGGGGACGATGGAAAATGTTTGGATTGAAATTTGTTTACAATGATGAAATCGCGCTTGGGGTTATTCTCCCGCTTGGCGGGGGAAAAGGGGCTGTCTGTCATTTCTTTTCCTTTCCGAGTGAAAAATGCTGTCAGGGCGTATTTGTGCCGGGCAGCGGAACGACGGTTCCGTTCTGAATCTGCCGCAGGTAGTCGGCGGGGGAGTTTATCTCCTCGGGAACGCAAATGCCGCCGCCGAAAAGCTTGTCGAGGTGATGCGAATCCGAGCCACCCGTTTTCGGCAGCCCGTACATATCCGCATAAAGCGCGGCGCGCTGATTGTACATCGGGTCACGGTGCGATGCGTTTATCGTTTCCACCGCGTCAACGTCCTTCGGGTAAAGCGTTATGTGATGGATATACGGGTCGTAGCGGAACGGGTGCGCGTGAACGATAAACGCGCCGATTTTATGCAGCTCGCTGAACAGCTTTCGCTCGTCCGTGTGCATAAGAAGCTGCTCGTTTGCAATTATCCAGTCCTTGTCTATGCCGTATATCAGCATATCCGCGTTATACACGCACCACTCAATGCCGAAGAACACCTTCAGCCCGATTTCGTCGCCTGTTTTCTTGGCTATTTCATAGCCCTCGCAGTAGCGGCAAACGCGCTCCTCCCACGGCAAATCGGCGGGAACCGAGGTGTTTCCGTTGAAAAAATGGTTGGTTACGAAAATGCCGTCATAGCCCGCCGCCTTGTGCGCTCTTGCCATTTCGTCGGCGGGCGCGCTGGAGCAGGCGCTGCCCTCTTTTGTGTGAAGATGTGTTTCGTATCTGTACATCTGCGCTGCCTCCTTTTTTGCAATGCTATACTGTATTGTACCACAAACACGCTGTTATTTCAAGCGGTTGGGGGTTAAAATTTGGATATCTTCACGATTTACAAAATTCATTTGATGTGATACAATATTTATCGACAATATAAAAGGAAAAAAGACTTATGGAACAAAAATCACTTACATACCGCGAGGGCTTTCGGGACGGACTTCCCATTGCGCTGGGTCCTGCGGCAGCTATTTCGAGATGGCGCTCGCGCAGCTTATTATCAACCTGCGCTACGCTCTTATGGGGCTTTCGCTGTCACAGAAGCTTGACGGCAGGTATAGCCTGCTTCACCGCCTTATCAGCGCTTTTGGAATAACCGACGAGGTTTTCGCGGTGGCTTCGGGAAAAACGCAGGATATCCCCGCGCGGTATATGTACGGGCTAATCACGCTGCCGTATATCTTCTGGGCGCTCGGCACGGCGGGCGGAGCGCTGCTCGGCGGAATACTCCCCGAAAGCATAAAATCCGCTCTTGGCATAGCGATTTACGGAATGTTTATCGCAATCGTCATTCCCCCCGCGAAAAAGAGCCGCGGAATTGTTGTCGTCGCTGTTATTGCGGCGGCGCTCAGCTGCGCGATAAAGTACATTCCCGCGCTCGGAATGATTTCGCCGGGCATTTCGGTAATCGTCTGCGCGGTTGTCGCGGCGGCATTCGGCGCGTGGTTTTTCCCGAGAAAGGAAACGGAGGTAAGCACGAATGAATGATATCCGTTACCTTTGCATAAGCATTGCGGTTATGGCGCTTGTGACATACCTTATCCGTATGCTTCCGCTCGCGGTTTTCAGAAAGAAAATCGAAAACCGATTCGTGCTGGACTTTTTGTATTACGTCCCCTATGCGGTGCTTACCGCGATGACAATTCCCTCGGTGTTTTACAGCTCCTCGTCAATTCTTAGCGCGGCGGCGGGCTTTATAGTTGCGGTTGTGCTTGCGTTTTTCGAGCGCGGACTGCTTACGGTTGCGGTCTGCGCCTGCGCGGGAGTTTTTGTGACGGAGCTTCTGATGGGGCTTCCGATGTGAAAAAGCAAGGAGGAAGAAAAATGAAGCTTATGTTTGCTTCGGATATCCACGGCTCGGCGCTTTTCTGCGAAAAAATGCTCACGGCGTATCGGCGCGAGGGCGCAGAAAAGCTCTGCCTGCTCGGAGATATTCTCTATCACGGTCCGCGAAACCCTCTCCCGCAGGGACACGACCCGAAAAGCGTTATCGCGCAGCTTAACGCGGTAAAGGAGGAGCTTCTCTGCGTGCGCGGAAACTGCGACACCGAGGTTGACCAGATGGTGCTGGAATTTCCCGTGCTTGCGGATTATGCGGTTCTGTTTGTTGACGGGAGAAGCTTTTTCCTATCACACGGACATCACCACAACCCTATTGCGCTTCCGCCGCTGAAGCCGGGGGACGTGCTGATAAACGGGCACACCCACATCCCCGCCGCTTTTTTGCAGGGCGGAATACACTGCCTGAACGACGGGTCGATTTCGCTCCCAAAGGAGAACAACCCGCGCACCTATATGGTGTACGAAAAAGGCGTTTTTACGATAAAAACGCTCGACGGAGAGGTCTTTGCGGAGTATACGCTGTGATTTTTTCGGTTTTCCTCTTGTAATGTGGGGGAAAATATGTTAAAATATATAGTGTTGTTTTATTCGGAAAAACCGCCGACCGTTTAATCGGTAGGATAAAAAATAAGGAGTAAACGTTATGTCTGATAAGTACAATTCCTATGAAAGTCCCTTTTGCACCCGCTACGCGAGCAAGGAGATGCAGTATATCTTCTCCGCCGACAAGAAGTTCACCACCTGGCGCCGCCTGTGGGTCGCTCTCGCGCGCGGCGAGATGAAGCTCGGTCTGCCCGTTACTCAGGCGCAGGTTGACGAGCTTGAGGCAAACATCGACAACATCAACTACGAGGTAGCTGAGGCGCGCGAAAAGGTTGTCCGCCACGATGTTATGTCGCACGTTTACGCCTACGGTCAGCAGTGCCCCAACGCGGCGGGTATAATCCACCTCGGCGCGACAAGCTGCTATGTCGGCGACAACACCGACATCATCGTTATGCGCGACGCGCTTTTGCTTGTGAAGAAAAAGCTGCTTAACGTAATCGCTAACCTTGCGAAGTTTGCAGACCAGTACAAGGATATGCCCTGCCTTGCATACACTCACCTCCAGCCTGCGCAGCCCACGACAGTCGGCAAGCGCGCAACTCTCTGGATGAACGAGCTTCTGATGGATTTGGAGGAAGTCGAGTACCGTATCGACAACCTTAAGCTGCTCGGTCAGAAGGGCACGACAGGCACGCAGGCCTCGTTCGTTGAGCTTTTCGACGGCGACAGCGCAAAGATAAAGCAGCTTGAAAAGATGATTGCCGAGGAAATGGGATTCTCCGCGTGCGTTCCCGTAAGCGGTCAGACCTACTCGCGAAAGATTGACTCGCAGGTGCTTTCTACCCTCAGCGGTATCGCGCAGACCTGCTCTAAGTTCAGCAACGATATGCGCCTGCTTCAGAACTTCGAGGAAATGGCAGAGCCGTTTGAGAAAAACCAGATAGGCTCCTCTGCAATGCCCTACAAGCGCAACCCGATGAGAAGCGAGCGTATCACATCGCTTGCGAGATACGTTATGATAGACTCTCTTAACCCCGCGTTTACCGCAGGTACGCAGTGGTTTGAGAGAACGCTTGACGACAGCGCGAACAAGCGCGTCAGCGTAGCCGAGGGCTTCCTTGCGGTTGACGCTATTCTGAACATTATGATGAACGTCACCGACGGAATTGTCGTATTCCCGAAGATGGTTGAGCGCAGACTTATGAACAAGCTTCCGTTTATGGCGACCGAGAACATTATGATGGCTGCTGTAAAGAAGGGCGGCGACAGGCAGCAGCTCCACGAGCAGATTCGCACCCACTCGCAGGCGGCTGCCGAGGAAATGCGTCAGGGCAGGGAAAACGACCTTGTAAAGCGTATCGCAAACGACCCGATGTTCGGCATTACCGAGGAGGAGATTAACGAAATGCTTATCCCCTCGAAGTATGTCGGCAGAGCGCCCGAGCAGACCACGGAGTTCCTCGACGAGTTCATTAAGCCCGTGCTTGAGGCAAACAAGGAGCTTCTCGGCGAAAAGGCGGAGCTTAGCGTATAATACAATAGCCATGTTCGGCGGCTGTCTTTGCGGACAGGCCGCCGATTTGGGCTAAGTAAGAGGCGGTTTTTCGGAAAGGAGAGCGTATGCAAAACGAAAAGAAATCGGTTAGTACATCCGGATATTTTCTCACAACTCTGCTGTTTTTCACGTTTGTGCCAAACCTGTTGCTTGTCGGTTTTGCAGTTCTGGTTTTCACGATATACGGGCTTTTGGGCATTGATGGAACTGCGTTTTTTGTTGTCGGGTTTGTGCTTGACGCGGCGCTTATGGGCTATCTCTCCTATCGTTGGGGAAGAAAGCGGACGGTAACCACCGAAAAACGCGCCGTGCCCGAGCGGGTAGGTATGGTGTATTTGCCCGCGGTGATTCCGCTGCTGTTTCAGCTTGTCGTCAGTGCGGTTTTCGCGGCGGGGTTTCCCGTTGCTTCAGCAGGTATGAAAACCACGCTGAATTTCATCAATGCGGCGTTTACGTTTGACCTTGCGGGAGGCGCTGTCGCGGCTTTACGCGGCATTCCGATTGTTCTGGGACACCTCGGTGCGAATGCAGTGAACCTTGCGGGCTTTGCCGTTGGCGAGCGCCTTGCCGCTAAAAAAGACGGCGCGGTTAGGCTTCGAGGGGGAACTCCCGCCCGCGCGGTTTATGCCGTGACAGCTGCGGTGGCAGCCTTGGGATTCGGCTGCGGGTGGTATCTGGGGCTTGCTTCGCCCGACATGACCAAAAACGAGGTTTACGAGGAGATGGAAGCGAACCGCGGCTACGACCCCGAATACCGCTATTACGACGGGGTAATGGGCTACGGCTTCCCCTACGAAAACGGCTGGTCGAGCGTTGACCTTTCTCCCTACTATGTCGAAAACCCCGAAAACAAGCTCGCGCTTACTTCTGCGCCGCCGACTCTTGTTATCACCGACCCCGAGAAAATGCCGCGGCTTGACGGCGCGGAGGCGGCATATCCAGTGTACTCCGCGTTTGCGAACGCCTGCTACGCGAACATCGCAGAAATACAGACGGCGGAAAAGGCGAAGCTTACTCCCGAAAACCACCACTACACCACCTATTCCCGAGGGAACACGCCCGTGTGCTTCACCAACACGATTGAAGCGTTCAAGGGGCTGGTTGACGGGGACGTTGACATATTCTTCGGTGCGCGCCCGTCTGCGGCGCAGCAAAAGCTTGCTGAGGACGCGGGAAAGACGCTTGTGCTTACTCCGATAGGCAAGGAGGCGTTTGTGTTTATGGTTAGCAGGAGCAACCCCGTAAACGGGCTTTCGTCCGAGCAAATTAGAGGGATTTACTCGGGCAGATACAGCAACTGGCTTTCGGTAGGCGGGCTTGCCGTTCCGATAATGGCATTTCAGCGCCCCGAAAACAGCGGTTCGCAGACGATGATGAAGTATTTTATGGGCGATACCGAGCTTAAAAAGCCGCTTGAGGTGGAATACGTCGGCGGAATGGGTATGACGATACGCAGTATCGCGACCTATCAGAACAAGCTTTCGGCAATCGGCTATTCGTTCAGATATTATGCAACTAAGATGGACGAGGAGGACGGCAAGGGCGTAAAGCTTCTTTCGCTCGACGGAGTATACCCCGACGAGGAGCATATCTCCTCGGGCGAATATCCGATGACAACGGCGCTTTATGCGATAACCCTTGCAGAAAACGACAACGAATATATCGCGCCTATGCTTGAATGGATGACAGGCGGGCAGGGGCAGGAAATAGTAGAAAAAACAGGCTATGTCGCTGTAAACTGACATAGCAAAAGAAAGGAATTTACCCTTGAAGAAATGGACGACTGCGCCCGATTTTATCGGCGATAAGAGTGAGATAAAGCGTGAGTTCGGCGATCTGCTGGGCGAGCTTTTGCTGCGCCGCGGGATAACCGACACGGAGAAGGCGCGCGGCTTTTTCGCCTGCTCGCACTTGTCCGACCCCGCCGATATCGCGGATATGGAAAAGGCTGCGGAGGTGATTACGCAGGCGCTTGACGACGGCAGGAAGATAACCGTTTTCGGCGACTACGACACCGACGGCGTTACCGCGACCGCGATTTTGTACAGCTATCTCGAGGAAATGGGCGCGGAAGTTGATTTCTACATTCCCGAGCGCGCGGAGGGCTACGGTATGAATATCCCTGCGCTCACCCGTATCATTGACGGCGGAACCGAGCTTATCATAACGGTTGACACGGGCATTTCAAACGCCGCAGAAGCGGAGTATATCCGCTCGCGCGGGGTACAGCTTGTTATCACTGACCACCATATGCCGCCCGAGGTGTTGCCCGTGTGCGACGCCTGCGTAAACCCGCACCGCGCCGATGATTTGAGCGAGTTCAAGGAGCTTTGCGGCGCGGGAGTTGTGCTGAAGCTGCTGTGCATTATGGACGACGAGGAAACTATTTTTGAGCAGTACGCCGAGCTTGCCGCTGTCGGAACTGTCGGCGACGTCGTCCCGCTTCGTGGGGAGAACCGCTATATTGTAGATATCGCGTTCAAAATAAGCCCGCGCATAAACGCAGCGGGGCGGATTTCCTCCGCGTCAAAGGCGGTGCGCCTGCTGCTTTCGGACAGCGAGGACACTGCGGCGCGCATTTCCGAGGAGCTAGAGCTGCTGAACACCGAGCGCAGAAATGCGGAGGACGCGGTTGTCGCAGACGTTGACCGTCAGATAAGGGAGCAGCCCGAGCTGCTTCTAGCGCGCGTGCTTGTTGTCGCGGGAAAGGGCTGGAACCACGGACTTATCGGGATAATCGCCGCGCGGCTGCTCGAAAAATACGGAAAGCCCGTGTTCCTTATCTCGGTAGAAAACGGCGAGGGGCGCGGCAGCGCGAGAAGCCTTGACGGGTTTATGGTTCACAAGGCGCTTTCCGCCTGTTCCGACCTGCTTTTGAAGTACGGCGGACACCCGAAGGCGGGCGGCTTTTCGCTTAGCGAGGATAGAATAGACGAGTTCCGCGAGCGGCTTAACGAATACGCAAAAAACACCCACCCGCAAATGCCCGAGCCGGAGATTTTCGCGGATATGGAAACGACCGCGGCGGAGCTTACCGTAGACAACGTTCGGCTGCTTGGGCGGCTTGCGCCGTTTGGCGAGGGAAATCAGAAGCCCGCTTTTATCCTGCGCGGCTGCAAAATCATCTCGAAAAATCAGCTCAAAAACGGTCTGTACACGTCCTTTGTCGTTCAGTCGGGCGGGGCGAAAATCAAGTGCCTTTCGTTCAGGACGCCGTTTGCGAAGTTCTACCCCGCCGTCGGAAGCACAATTGACGTTCTCGGAAGCCCGGAGCTTAACGAGTTTAACGGCGCGGTTTCGGTGGATTTTCACGTTAGCGACTACCGCCCGTCGGACTTTCGCGAGGACAGGTTTTTCGCGGCGAAGCGGGTGTACGAAGCGCTCCGACGCGGCGAGGGCTGCGACCCGCGCTTAGCGCCGAGGGTTATCCCTTCGGACAGAAAGGCGCTTATGGAGATATACGACCTTGTGAAAAGGTGCGCGGGAATGTCCGCAGAGGAGATGTGCCTTTACGGCGGCAGCAATGTGAACTACTGTATGCTAAGGATAACGCTTGACGCGTTTGCGCAGGCGGGAATGGTAGAGCTTTCTCCCGACGCGCAGAGCGCCGCGGTTATCCCCGTAACGGAAAAGCACGACCTGTTTGCAAATGGGCTTCTGGCAGAACTTAACAGCGCGTTCAAAGCGCCGCAGAATGCATAATATATAAAAAGAACAGGAAAGGATTGACGTAACTATGGAGCAGGCAGCTTGCTGTAAGACGATTGACGAGCTTATCGAGAAGATAAGGCTCAGCGAAAAGCAGTATGACGCCGATAAAATAACCCGTGCGTATGAACTTGCGGAAAAGGCTCACGAGGGGCAAATGCGCTCTTCTGGGGAGAAGTATATAACGCACCCGCTTGCGGTTGCGTCCATTCTTCTGGACTACTGTATGGATACCGACACGATATGCGCGGCGCTTTTGCACGACGTTGTGGAGGATACCGAGGTATCACTCGACGACCTAAGGAAAAAGTTCGGCGACGACGTTGCGCTGCTGGTTGACGGCGTTACGAAAATCGGACAGGTTCCGCTTCACTCAAAGGAGGAGCAGCAGGCGGAGAATATCCGAAAGATACTTATGGCGATGTCAAAGGATATCCGCGTAATTATCATAAAGCTTGCAGACCGCCTGCACAATATGCGCACGCTGTATGCGCGTCCGCCGCACAAGCAGCTAAAAACCTCGCTCGAAACGATGAGCTACTACGCGCCGATAGCGCACCGCCTTGGTATGAGCGACGTAAAGGAGGAGATGGAGGATATCGCAATCCACTACCTCGACCCGTTCGGCTGCGCCGAGGTAGAGCGCCAGCTTGACCTGCACAAGGAGGAGCGCGATACCTTTATCGACAAGATAAAATCACGTATCCGCGAGCGCATAACCGACATTAAGCCCGAGCCGCTGATTGAGGGCAGGGTAAAGTCGATTTACAGCATATACAAAAAGGTTTACGTCAAGAACAAGCGTTTTGACGAGATTTACGACATCTACGCCGTTCGCGTTATCGTGCAGTCGGTTATCGAGTGCTACAATGTTCTCGGTGTAATCCACGATATGTTCCGCCCGATTCCTTACCGCTTCAAGGACTATATCGCGACTCCTAAGCCCAACCGATACCAGTCGCTTCACACCACGGTAATCGGTCACGAGGGTATTCCGTTCGAGGTTCAGATAAGAACGGTTGAAATGCACAACACCGCGCAGTACGGTATCGCGGCGCACTGGAAATACAAGGCGGGCTTAAAGGGAAATGTCGCGGGAGAAAAGCGCTTTGACTGGATAAGACAGCTTTTGGAGCGTCAGCAGGAGGCGGACGACGTCGAGCTTATAACCGACGCGATAAAGTCGGACTTGTCCGCGGACGAGGTGTTCGTGTTCAGCCCGAAGGGCGATGTTTTCTCGCTTCCTCTTGGAGCAACCGTCATCGACTACGCCTACGCAATCCACACGCAGGTCGGCAACAAAATGACCGGAGCAAAGGTCGGCGGGCGTATGGTTTCGTTTGACTATCAGGTGAAAACGGGCGACATTATCGAAATCCTCACGACAAACAGCCCGACCTACGGACCGAACAGAAACTGGCTCGAAATAGCAAAGACCTCTGAGGCAAAGAGCAAAATCCGCAGCTGGTTCAAGCGCGAGTGCCGCGAGGAGAATGTCCAGCGCGGCAGGGAAATGTTTGAAACCGAGCTAAGGCATATGGGCATAGAGATGACCCCGGAGCTTCTTGAGGACGCGGCAAAGCGCCAGCGGCTTGAAAGCGGCGACGACCTGCTTGCGGCGATAGGCTACGGCGGCGTTCCTATGCAGAAAATCCTGCGCCGTATAAAGGAGGACGAGCAGCGCCTTGCAAAGACGGCTCCGCCCGCGCCCCAGACCACTGAGGAAATCAACGCCTCGATTGAGGCAACCAACAACCGCTCGCGGAAGAAGGGCATTATCTTCGAGGGCGTGGACAATCTTCTCGTTAAGTTCGCGCATTGCTGCAGCCCGCTTCCCGGCGACCCGATAATCGGCTTTGTAACGCGCGGCTCGGGCGTGTCGGTGCATAAGCTCGACTGTATTAACGTAATAAACAACCGTGACAACCCCGAAAACAAGGACCGCTGGATAAAGGCAACGTGGGCGGAGAGCGACAATACCACCTACCGCACAACGCTTGACATCATCACCGAGCAGCGCCCCGACGTTATCGTGGATATAACGGCGGCGATAGCGACAAACCGCATTCCTCTCCACGAGATGAATATGCACCAGCTCAAAAACGGCAACAACGACCTAACCATCACGATAGAAATCGCGGGCGTGGAGCAGCTTGGGAACATTATTCAGCGGCTTCAAAAGATATCGGGCGTCATCTCGGTAGAGAGAACAGGCAGGCTGTAAGTGTTTTTTTCGGAGCAGCAAATATACCTTGCCATAGCGCTAGCGGCTATATTGCTTGTGCTGTGGCTCGCAATACGGAATACGCGCTTTATGACCAACCGCAGGCTTCGCAGGAAAATGCGGCGCGGCGGGTTTATGTCCTCGCAGGAGTTTGAGGACAACTGGATTGTCGAGCGCGGCGAAAAGCAGTCGGGCTTCAAATACAACGACCGCCCCGGCTGCTACATCATAATGATATTCGACAAGCCCGTGCACGGTAAACGGTTTACGGGCTACGAGAACATCTACATCGGGCAGTCTGTGAACGTGTGCAGCAGGGTTCATAACCACTTTAACGGCAAGGGCAAGGGCGATGTCTACGCGGACATCAAATACGGCAAGTATGCGTATGTGCGCATTGTCCCGTGCAAAGCGAAGCGGCTTAACGATATGGAAACCGCGCTCATAGAAGCGTTCAGCGCAACCGACAGCTACAACAAAACGAAGGGCGGCGCAAAGGTAACGCGTATCCGCTGATTACAAACAACGGAGGAACAGTATGAACAGATACTATCAGCTCCCGCTCGGAGAGCTTGGCGCAAACTGCTATATAATCCCCGCGGAGGACGGAAAAGCGGTTGTGGTTGACCCCGCTTCGTCCGCGGAGGTGCTTATGTTTTTGCAGAGCAACGACCTTTCGCTCGGCGCAATCGTGATTACGCACGGGCATTTCGACCACTTCGCGGGAGTGCCTGCGCTTGTGCGCGAAACGGGCGCGGAGGTTATCGCGCCGCTGCTTGACAAGGAAATGCTGCAAAGCGCCGACAAGAGCTGGGCGGACTTTATGCCGCGAACGACGTTTGAGCCTGTTTTCCCCGACAGAACCTTCTCTGACGGCGAGGAGTTTTCCGCCTGCGGGCTTACGTTCGGCGTTATGGGCGCTCCGGGGCATACTGCGGGAAGCTGCCTGCTTATCTGCAAGACGCTCGGCGATGTTGCGCTTACGGGCGATGTGATTTTCGCGGGGGCAATCGGCAGGTTCGACGGCTATTCTGCAAGTGTGTCCGACACGCGCGCAACGCTAAAGAAAATCGCCGCGCTAAAGGGCGATTACACCCTGCTTTGCGGTCACGGCGAAGCAACTTCTCTGTCCTTTGAAAAGCAGAACAACGTATATCTTGCCGAAGCATAAGGAGAGCATATGAAAAACAGCAGTTCATCACAGCCGAAGAAAAGCCGCCGTGCGAAGAAACCCGATTTCCCGCCTATTCACGGCATTGTTGCAAAGGACAACGGCGACAGCTACTACCTCGTCCGTATCGGAGAAAACGGCGAGTTTTTCGATGTTGTGCTGGTTCACAAGAGCAAAAAAGGAAAGAAGCAGTTCGAGTTTTCTGTCGGAGACGAGGTAAACATTTACACGATGGTTATGACAATGTCGATTCCGCCGCAGGTAAGCGACAAGGACGGCGCGGAGCTTGTGAAGCCTGCTGCTGACACCGAATACAAGGGCTGGGAGGAGTTCTTCGCAAATCAGCACCTGCCCGACTGACAAACACAAGGAAACAAAGTATGACCCTTATCACAGAAAATCACCCATTTGCATATGAAACGGAGCGGCTCTTCCGCAGCTTTTTTCCGCCGATAAAGATTTCGCTGTCAAGCGACGCGGCGCAGGCTGAGGGAGAGTTCTGCCTTACCTCCCGCGAATTTACCGACGAGGGAATAAGGCTGTCGGTTTTGTTCTGCGCCGAAGGAAAGCGTATTTCCCGCGAGCAGACGATTTGTGAAGCTCCCGAAAAGGAGCAGGAGCGCGTCTTGTCCGTGCTGCTTTACCGCGTGCTTGAGGAATACACGGGGATAACTCCGCCGTGGGGGATACTCACGGGCGTGCGCCCCGTAAAGCTGCTTAGCGAAATGCCTCGGGAAGAAGCCTGCGAGCGCCTGCTTGTAACCCCCGAGAAATACGCTCTTGCGCAGCGCATAAGCGCCGTTCAGAAGCCGATTGCCGAGGCATTGCCGAAGCGCTCGTTTTCGCTGTATGTTTCGATACCGTTTTGCCCGTCGCGGTGCAGCTATTGCAGCTTTGTGTCGCATTCGGTTGACAAGGCGGCGGGACTGATTGAGGAATATCTCGAAAAACTCATCATAGAATTAAAGGGGACAGCCGATATCGCGCGGCAGCTTTCGCTGAAGCTTGACACGGTATATTTCGGCGGAGGAACGCCGACAACGCTTTCGGCAGATGAGCTTTCCCGCCTGTTTGAAGCGCTCGGTGCGTTTGATATGGGCGGAGTACGGGAGTTCACGGTGGAAGCGGGGCGCCCCGACACGATAACGCGCGAAAAGCTTCTCGCGATAAAATCGGCAGGCGCCCGCCGCATTTCCGTAAACCCGCAGACAATGCGCGACAGCGTGCTTAGTGCAATCGGCAGGCGGCACAGCGCCGCAGACGCCGAGGCGGCATATCACCTCGCGCGGGAAATCGGCTTTGACAGCATAAATATGGACCTTATCGCGGGGCTTCCGACGGACGACGAAGAGGGCTTCCGATACAGCCTTGACAGGGTGTGCGCGCTTTCTCCCGAGAACATTACGGTGCACAGCCTTTCGCTAAAGCGCGCGGCGGAGCTTTTCCACAAGCAGAGCGGCGCAGTAAGCGGCGAAGCCGCGCGTATGACCGACTACGCGCACGAAACGCTTGCGGAACAGGGCTACGTCCCGTATTACCTCTACCGGCAGAAAAACACCGCCGACAACCGCGAAAACACGGGCTATGCTATGCCCGGCACCGAGAGCCTTTACAACATTTTTGTGATGGAGGAGCTTCAGACCGTGCTCGCAGTAGGCGCGGGCGCTTCGACGAAGCTTGTTGACAGAGCGGGCGGCAGAATAGAGCGTCTTGTGAACTTCAAATACCCATATGAGTACATTGGCAGATTTGACGAAACAATGAGGACAAAGCAGAGGGTTTTTGAATTCTTTGCATAAAAAAGGTGCCCTACTCCGACAATTTACACATTTTTCGTTGACAAAACGAGCATTTTCTTTTATTATTAAAATAAGCAGATTGTGGCAGTCTGCTGAGGTTAACAACCTATAAATTTTTTATCGGAGGTATACTTATGGATACTAAAACCACAGGTATCGTTGCGTATCTTACTTGGATTGGACTTCTCATTGCTTTTCTTGCAGGCGATAAGGAAGGCGCAAAGTTCCACATCAACCAGTCGCTCGTTCTCGTACTTGCAACAATAGTTTGCGGTATCATTCCTTTCATTGGCTGGATTGCTGAAATCTTTGTTTTCGTTTGCTGGATTATCGGCTTTGTCGGCGCTATTCAGGGAGAAGAGAAGGAAGTTCCTCTGCTCGGCAAAATCAAGATTATCAAGTAATTAAAAACCGTTTTTTGGCAAAATGACATCTCCTGTTCCGGCAGGAGATGTTTTTTTATTTTTTTTGAAAAAGTGCTTGACAAATTCTAATTTGTGTGATATAATATACAAGTCGTCAGGAAACGACTGAGAGAGTTTCACTTGCTGGTGTAGCTCAGTTGGTAGAGCAGCTGATTTGTAATCAGCAGGTCAGGGGTTCGAGTCCGTTCACCAGCTCCAATATATGGGCGTGTTCCCGAGTGGCCAAAGGGGGCAGACTGTAAATCTGTTGCGTTTCGCTTCGGTGGTCCGAATCCACCCGCGCCCACCACTAGCCGTCAAGCTTAAAGCTTGACGGCTTTCGTGTTTTCCGGCTGTCCGGAATTTGCCTGACAGCTCTATGCGGTTTTTCTTGCCCACCGGTACGCGGACGCTGCGGTAGCCTATGCAGGAGAATTCAAGAATACAGGATGATTCCGCCTTGAGGCTGTAGCTGCCGTCCATTGCGCTGATGGTGCCGATGGTGGTTCCGACCACCTGGATGCCCACGCGACGGCAGTTCTCGATGCAGGCGAGCTTGT
>SFHN01000053.1 GCA_004555635.1 [Eubacterium] saphenum | reverse complement strand
CGATAACCTTCGGCGTTGGCCCTGCGGGCACGGGAAAGACCTACCTCGCCGTTGCGCTTGCGGTGACCGCGTTCAAGTCGCATAACGTTCAGCGTATTATCCTGACGCGCCCTGCGGTTGAGGCGGGCGAAAAGCTTGGCTTTCTTCCGGGCGATTTGCAGAACAAGGTTGACCCCTACCTGCGCCCGCTTTACGACGCGCTTTTCGATATGTTCGGGCAGGAAACCTTTGCGAAGCTTCAGGAACGCGGCGCAATCGAGGTGGCTCCGCTCGCGTATATGCGCGGAAGAACGCTTGACGACAGCTTCATTATACTTGACGAGGCGCAGAACACCACTCGCGAGCAGATGAAGATGTTCTTAACACGTCTTGGCTTCAACTCGAAGATGGTTATAACCGGCGACATAACGCAGATTGACCTTCCCGAGGCGGGAAAAAGCGGACTTGTCGAGGCGCTGAAAGTGCTCAAAAACGTTGATGACATTGCGCAGAACCGCTTTACCGAAAAGGACGTTGTCCGCCACCGTCTTGTGCAGGATATCGTAAAGGCGTATGACGACTATCACAGCGGCGCAATACGGCACGGCGAAAAGAACGCCGACAGGAGGCAGAAATGAAGATAAACATATTTCTTTCGGACGAACAGGACAAGCTTTCTCCCCCCGAGGACATCGAAAAGCTGATTGAGCTTTGCACCGCGGGCGCTCTCGAGGAGGAGGGGATAGAGGACGACGCGGAGGTTTCCGTGACGTTTGTTGACAACGAGGCTATCCGCGAGCTTAACAACCGGCACCGCGGCATTGACCGCGCGACCGACGTGCTTTCCTTCCCTATATCCGACGGCGAGTTTTTCGAGGTAAACCCCGACACCGACGCGATACTTCTCGGCGACATCGTGATATCGCTCGAGCGTGCAAAGGAGCAGGCGGAGGAATACGGTCACAGCTACCGCCGCGAGGTTGCGTTTCTTTTGACGCACTCGCTGTTTCATCTTCTGGGCTACGACCACGTTGATTCGCCCGAGGACGAGAAGGTTATGTTTGACAAGCAGGAGCGCGTTCTCGAAAAGCTTGGCATAACGCGTGACGAGCAATGAGCGGCTTTGTAAGGGGCTTTGCCTATGCATTTCGCGGCTTGCGCGAGTGCCTTCGCGAGCGAAACTTCCGGTTTCACCTGTGCGCAGCGGGGTTTGTGATATACTTCGCGGCGCGGTTTTATGAGCTGTCGCGGGGCGAGTGGGCGGCGCTGTTTCTGACGGTTTCGGCGGTGCTTTCGCTCGAAGCGCTTAACACAGCGCTTGAGCGGCTTTGCGACAGGGTTTCCCAAGAGAAAAACGAGCTTATTGGAAAATGCAAGGACTGCGCGGCGGGCGCGGTTCTGATTTCGGCGGCGGGTGCGGTTGCTGTCGGCGCTGCGCTGTTCTGGGATACGGAGCGCTTTTCGCTTATTGCGGAGTATTTCCTCGGCGCGTGGTACAGGCTTCCGCTGCTGATTGCTGCGCTGGCGGCGGCGTTTTGCGCGGTGTTTTTGCCGAAGAAGCGCTGAAAAATCGGAGGATGAATATGCTTGAACTACGACCCTATGAAAGCCGCGACGCTGAGAAAATCGCCGCTTGGTGCGCCGACGAAGCCGCGTTTTACAAGTGGAGCGCAGGGCTGCTCGGCGGCTTTCCGCTGTCGGCGGAGCGGCTTAGGCGCGAGCTTTCCAAAATGAGCGAAAACGGCAGGTTTTACGCGCTGACGGCTGTTGACGAAAGCGGCGCGGTCGGCTTTTTTATCGTGCGGCAGCCCGGCGATGATGAAAAGGAGCTTCGCTTCGGCTTTGTGATTGTAAGCCCTGAGGTAAGAGGAAAAGGCTACGGCAAGCAAATGCTGCGGCTTGGGATAGATTTCGCGTTTACCGGCTGCGGCGCCGAAAAGGTATCGCTCGGCGTTTTTGAAAACAACCCGAGCGCCTATCACTGCTACAAAGCTGTCGGGCTTTCGGAAAACGGACAAACCGCGGTTTACGACCTTTGTGGCGAAAAGTGGAACTGCATAGAGCTTGAAATGCGTAAAATTGTGTGAAAATGCATAAAAATTACCCGTGAAGGCAAATCGCTTTCACGGGTAAACTGTTAATAAATTTGGTTTACTTCTTAAGACCCTCGACAAGCTCCTTTGTGTCGCGGGCGATGAGCAGCTCCTCGTTTGTGGGAACAACCCAAACCTCAACCTTGCTGTCGGGAGCGGAGATTTTCGCGAGCTTTCCGCGAAGACCCTTGTTTGCGTTCTCGTCAAGCTTTATTCCGAGGAACTCCATATCGCGGCAAACGTCTGCGCGAAGGTCGTCGGAGTTCTCGCCGATACCGCCTGTAAACAGTACGGCGTCCAAACCGTTCATAACAGCGGCATAGGAGCCAATGTACTTCTTGATTTCATAGCGGAGCATTTCGCCTGCAAGCTTCGCTCTCTTGTCGCCGTGCTCTGCCGCTGCGGAGATGTCGCGGTTGTCGGAGGATATACCCGAAATGCCGAGGAAGCCGGACTTCTTGTTCAGGTAGTCGCTCATCTCTGCGGGGGAGAAGCCCATCTTGCTTGCAACGTATGTAACAGCCGAAGCGTCAACGCAGCCTGCGCGAGTGCCCATAATAACGCCGTCGAGGGGAGTAAAGCCCATCGAGGTGTCAACCGACTTGCCGCCGTCAACAGCGGTGATGGAGGAGCCGTTTCCGAGGTGGCAGGAAACAATCTTCAGGTCCTTGATATCCTTGCCCATAGCCTGTGCGAGCGCCATCGAAACGAAGCGGTGAGAAGTGCCGTGGAAGCCGTACTTTCTAACGTGGAGCTTCTCATAGCACTCGAAAGGCATACCGAACATAAACGCCTTCTCGGGCATTGTCTGGTGGAATGCGGTGTCGAATACGACAACCTGCGGTGTGGTTTCGGGGATAACCTTCTTGCAGGCTCTTAGCGCAAGCGCGTGAGCGTGGTTGTGTACGGGAGCAAGCTCTGCGAGGTCGTCGATTGCCTGAATAACGCTGTCGTCAACGAGAGTTGTCTTGCTGAAAAGCTCTGCGCCCTGAACTATTCTGTGACCTACCGCTCCGATTTCGTCCATGCTCTTGATAACTGCCGCGTCGCCCGTGGTGAGAACCTCAACGAGCTTTTCAAAAGCCTCGGTGTGGGTGGGGAAGGTGCAGTCGGTGTCTACCGTTCTTCCGTCGAAGGTGGTGTGCTTGATGTGACCATCAATGCCGATACGGTCGCAGTTTCCCTTAGCGATAACCTTCTCGCCGTCCATATCAATGAGCTGATACTTGAGGGAGGAGCTGCCTGCGTTGATAACCAGAATTTTCATGTTTTGCTGTGTCCTTTCAGAAAAATGAATTATCGTTTCGGAAAATCTGCCGAAACGACAAAATATCATTTAATATTTTATATCTTTTTACAAAAAAAATCAAGTGTTTTTTGAAAAAATATTGATTTATCTTTTGATTTGGTGTAAAATTATTAAAGCGGCACAAAACAGGTCTTTAGGCTTGCGGCATATACGGCATTTCACGGAGGTGTAACTGATGAAAACGGCGGCGGTTATCTGCGAATATAATCCGTTTCACTACGGACACAAATATCAGCTTGACGAAACAAGAAAAGCGGGCGCCTCGCACATTGTCTGCGTAATGAGCGGAAACTTCACGCAGCGCGGCGACGTCGCGGTGTTTGACAAATATCTTCGCGCAAAAACCGCCCTTGAAAACGGCGCCGACCTTGTTATCGAGCTTCCGACGAAGTACAGCCTCTGCGCGGCGGAGGGCTTCGCGGCGGGCGCGGTGGGGATAATCCACTCGCTTGGCTGCGTTGAAATGCTGTCTTTCGGCAGCGAGAGCGGGGATATTGCTGCGTTGCGCGAAGCGAGCGCTGCCGCCGACTACGCGATAAACAGCCCGAAGTTTTCGGAGCTTATGAAATCGGGGAAAAGCTATCCCGCAGCGCTTGCCGAGGCGGTAAACGAATACTACACCGACGACGTTTACGAAACGCTTTCGCAGCCGAACAACACCCTCGCCGTGGAATACCTTAGCGCGCTTGACAATCTCGGCAGCCGTATCGAGCCGTTTACCGTTGCGAGAAGCGGCGCGGCGCACGATAGCACGGAAGCAGACGTTGGCTTTGCCTCGGCTTCGCTTATCCGAAAGAGGATTGCTGAAGGCACTGACTACTCCGAGTTTGCGCCGATTGTCGACGCTCCTGCCGCAGACATCTCGCGTCTTGAGCGCGCGATACTTGCAAAGCTGCGCACAATGCGCACGGAGGAACTCCTGCGCGCCTACGACAGCGCGAACGGGCTTGCCGAGCGGCTTCACAAGGCAATCCGAAAGGCGAACACACTCGACGAACTGTATTTTCTCACAAAAACAAAGCGCTACACTCTGGCTCGGATACGCCGCGCGGTACTGTGCAGCTTTCTTGGACTTGACAAAAGCAGTCTGCTTGTACCTAACGCGTATATACGGGTGCTCGGAATGAACTCCCGCGGCAGGGAAATCCTCGGCGCGGCGAAATGCCCGCTTCCGATTGACACGTCGCTGCGCGCGCTTTCAAAATCTTCGCGCGAGGCAAGAAAGCAGGCGGCTTTCGAGGAGCGCTGCGGCGACATCTACTCGCTTGCATTCGAGAAAGCCCGCCCCTGCGGGTATGAGCTTACCGCAAAGCCGGTAATTCTCGACTAGCGGCGAAGATTTCCGCATAGAATACACTAAAAACATTACCCGAGGTTTTTTATGACGAAATACGAAGAACTCCGAAGCCGCCACCCACTGTTCATCTATCACAGCTATGAGCTTTGCGGCGGCTCGCTTACGTTTCATTTCAGCATTGACGAATATCACTTCTACCCGCGCTGGGAGTTTCCGAGCGCGCTTTCCGAGGGGGAATACTGCCGCGAACAGGCGGAAGCAATCGCGTTTTCGCTCGGAATGGCGGAGCTTGTGTCCTACTGGAAGTGCGCCTGCTGCCCGACGGTTGAGGTGCGCTGCGGCGGGCTTTCACAAGCGCAGAAGCGCTGGTGGAAAAAGCTGTACTTTAACGGGCTGGGCGAGTTCTTCTACCGAAATGAAATAAGTGCCGATTTCGACACGTTTGTGACGATTGTCGCGAAAGAACCTGAGCCGCTGCCCGACTTTTCGGCAAATCTTTCGGGCGTGCTTGTTCCCGTCGGCGGGGGCAAGGACAGCGTGGTTACAATCGAGCTGCTGAAGCGCGCGGGCGCTGACATTCACCCGTACATCATAAACCCGCGCGGCGCAACTCTCGGCTGCGTAAAGGCGGGCAAAATAGCGGAGGAAAAGTCCGTCTGCGTTAAGCGCAGCATTGACAAAACGCTGCTCGAGCTTAACAGCCGCGGCTATCTCAACGGTCACACGCCGTTTTCGGCGGTGGTTGCGTTTTCGGCGGAGCTTTTCGCGTGTATGACGGGGAGAAAATACATCGCGCTGTCGAACGAGTCGAGCGCAAACGAGGCGTATGTTGACGGTACGACCGTAAACCATCAGTACAGCAAATCCACCGAGTTTGAGCGCGATTTCCGCGAATACTGCGAGAGCGCGTTCGGCGGATTTTCGCGCGCGCCTGAGTATTTCAGCCTGCTTCGCCCGTGGAGCGAGTGGCAGATTGCGCGCGAGTTTGTTCGCCACGGCGAGTATTTCGGCGTGTTTCAAAGCTGCAACCTCGGCAGCAAAACGAACGTGTGGTGCGGCGAATGTGCGAAGTGCCTTTATGTGTATATCCTGCTTGCGGCGTTCCTGAAAGACGATGTGCTGGAGCGGATTTTCGGCTGCAATATGCTGGAAAAGGAGCAGCTTTCGGGTATGCTTGACGGGCTTGTGCTTGACGGAGAGGATAAGCCGTTCGAGTGCGTCGGTACAAAGAACGAGGTTCGTCTGTCGCTTTGTATGGCGGCAAAGCTGCGGGAAAACAACCTTCCTGCGCTGCTGAAGCGCTTTTGCGAAAAGTTCCCCGACATCAAACACGAGCCGCTTGACGATTTCTACGACGAGGACAACTTTGTGCCCGACGAATTTAAGAGCCTTCTCGGAGGAAAAAAGCAATGACCTACGATATACTGAAACCCGTTTTTGCGGGAAAGCGCTGCGTTATTCTCGGCTTCGGCAGAGAGGGCAGAGTGTGGCTTGACATACTGAAGCGGCTTGACGTCTGCGCGGAGATTGCCGTCGCGGATATGAAACCGCAGGAACTTAGCGGCGTTACATTGCTGTGCGGAGGGGACTATCTGAAACGCGCCGCGGAGTACGACATAATTTTGCAGTCGCCGGGCGTTATCATCAAGGACGCCTACGACGAGCAGACAAAGGCGAAGATACTGACGCAGGCGGAGCTGCTTATGCGGCTTAAGCCCTGCAAAATCATAGGCGTTACGGGAACAAAGGGCAAGAGCACAACATCCTCGCTGATACACCATTTTCTTAAAGCGAGCGGCATTCCGACAATGCTTATCGGGAACATCGGCGTGCCGCCTATGGAGCGGTTTGAGGAGATGACGGAGGATATGACGGCGGTGTGCGAGCTTAGCTGCCATCAGCTCGAGTTTGCGCGCCATTCGCCCGATATTTCGGTGCTGCTTAACATCTTCCCCGAACACCTTGACCACTATGTAAGCTTTGAGGCATACGCAAACGCAAAGCGCAACATCTACCGCTTTCAGGGCGCGGGCGACACCGCAATAGTAAACGCGGACATCGCGCTGCCCGAGGATTTGCACGGGTGCAGGGTGGTTACGGCGGGCTGTGAGCGCCCCGCGATGATTTACGCGGAAAACGGCGCGGTTCATCTTTGTGATAAGGTATATTCCCCCGAGGAGCTTAATTCTCCGCTTGTCGGCAGGCACAACGCCTACAACGTCTGTATAGCGCTTGAAGCGGCGAGGACTGCCGGCGCTGATATCGCGGAGTGCATACGCTCGCTGCGCGATTTCCGCGGGCTTGAACACCGCCTTGAATTTGTCGCGAAGAAAAACGGTGTAGAGTACATCAACGACAGCATTTGCACGATTCCCGAGGCGGCGATTGCGGCGGTAAAGGCGTTTGACAAAACCGACTGCGTAATTCTCGGCGGAATGGACAGGGGCATTCCCTACGAAATTCTCGGCGACTTTCTGAACACGGGCGCGGTAAAAAACGTCGTTCTTCTGCCCGACAGCGGAAAGCGAATCGGCGAGCTTATCACAAACTCCTCGGTAAACGTGATTTACGCGGCGAATATGGAGGAAGCGGTAAGCGCGGCGGCGGGCTGCGCAAAAACTCGCGTTATCCTTTGCCCCGCCTCGGCAAGCTACGGCTTCTATAAGAATTTCGAGGAGCGCGGGCGGCATTTCAAGGCGCTTGTAAACGCATTATAATCAGATGGGAGTATAAAAAATGGCGGTAGTTATAAACATAGTCTTGCTTATTCTGGGGTTTGTCCTGCTGGTAAAGGGCGCGGACTTTT
>SFHN01000052.1 GCA_004555635.1 [Eubacterium] saphenum | reverse complement strand
ATAAGTTGAAATAATTCAAATGGAAATCCACCAACACACGCCAAACTTATCAATAACAATCGCACAGCATTTGCTCCACGGAAGCTCGTGAATAGGCTCAATAACCACGCCGCCGTCGCTTAAAACCCGAAAAGCATTAAAATCCGCTTCTTCTGTTCCCATCTCAAACACGTTAAAGGGCATTGTTTCCCATTTGTATTTGTGAACTATATTTGAAAAGCTGTTCTCCCTCGCTTCGTTTACCCTCAATAACCATATTCCCCGCGGCGCATATAATAATGACAGGGACATAAAATCCCATTTTACAAAGCGAAAAGGGTGAGCGAAAATGAAAACGAAATGCCTTAACGATATACCGATAGGCGGAAGCGCCGTTGTAGACAGCCTTCTTATCCACGGCAGTATGCGCAGGCGGCTGCTGGATATCGGGCTTATGCGCGGCGCAAGGGTTCGCTGCGTTGGGTGCAGCCCGCTTTGCGACCCGCGCGCCTATCTCATCTGCGGCGCGGTCATTGCCCTGCGCAGGGCGGACGCGCAAAACGTAACTGTCTGCGAGATAAGCTGCGGGGGAAAGGAGCGGGTATGACGGAACAGAACGAACGCGCCGAGCTGCTTATAAAAAAGCACAGCGACACCGACCGCGTTATTGCTATCGCGGGCAACCCGAATGTCGGGAAAAGCACGCTGTTCAACGGGCTTACGGGGCTTAGGCAGCACACGGGAAACTGGCCCGGAAAGACGGTGGAAGCAGCTCAGGGGTGGATTAAGCCGGGGTATGTGCTGGTTGATATTCCGGGTACATATTCGCTGATGGCGCACTCCGCCGAGGAAGAAGTTGCGCGAAACTTCCTGTGCTTCGGCGGCGCGGACGCGGCGGTGGTTGTGTGCGACGCGCTGTGCCTTCAGCGCGGGCTTAACCTTGCACTTCAGGTTATGGAGCTTTGCCCGAAAACGCTTGTCTGCGTAAATCTGATTGACGAGGCGGCGCGGCGAGGGGTTACGGTTGATGTAAATCTTTTATCGGAGAACCTCGGTGTGCCTGTCGTCGGCACGGCGGCGCGGAAAAAGCGCTCGCTTAAAGAGTTCACCGAGGCGCTGGACGATTTGTGCGAGGGCAGGGTGAGGGCGCAGCCGCGCCCGCTTCGCTACACAAAAGCAATCGAACAGGCGGTAAAGGCGGTGGAGCCTGCGGTGAAAAAGCGGCTCGGCGAGGGGCTGGCTACGCGGTGGCTTGCGCTTCGGCTGCTGGAGGGCGACGAGTCGTTGCTTTGCGAGATAAGCGCGCACACGGGCGTTGACGTTTCGCGGGACAAAGCGCTTTGCGAAGCTGTGGAAGCGGGCAGGAGAATACTCGCCGCCGACGGGATAACATCAGACGCGCTTTCCGACAGGATAGTGCGCTGCATTATGCTGAACGCAGAGGAAGCCTGCGACGGCGTGGTACTCTCGCGCTGCTGCACCGACGCGCGCGACAGAAAAGCCGACAAAGTGCTTACAAGCAGGATTTTCGGCTTCCCGATAATGGTGGCTATGCTGCTTTTCGTGTTCTGGCTGACGATTGTCGGCGCAAACTACCCGTCGGATGTGCTTTCGGCGGTGCTTTTTTCGCTTGGGGATAAGCTTTCGGCGGCGCTTGTATCAATCGGCGCGCCCGAGTGGCTTCGTGGAATAATCGCGGACGGCGCATACCGCGTGCTTGCGTGGGTGGTGTCGGTAATGCTGCCGCCGATGGCGATTTTCTTTCCGCTGTTCACGCTGCTGGAGGACAGCGGGTATCTCCCGCGCGTCGCTTACAACCTCGACAAGCCTTTTGCACGCTGCAACGCCTGCGGAAAGCAGGCGCTTACGATGATGATGGGCTTCGGCTGCAACGCTGCGGGGATAGTTGGCTGCCGCATAATCGACAGCCGCCGAGAGCGCCTTATCGCAATGCTGACGAACGCGTTTGTTCCCTGCAACGGACGTTTCCCGATGATTATAACGGTGCTTGCCGTATTCTTTCTCGGCAGCGCGGCGGGCTTTATGAACAGCCTTTTGTCTGCGGCAATGCTTACGGCGGTGATACTGCTCGGAGTGCTGCTTACCTTCGCGGCGTCAAAGCTTCTGTCGCTGACAATCCTGCGCGGCGAGCCGTCGTCCTTTGCGCTGGAGCTGCCGGGCTATCGCTGCCCGCAGTTCGGCAAGGTGCTGGTGCGCTCGCTACTTGACAGAACGCTTGCGGTGCTTGGGCGCGCGGCGGCAGTGGCTGCGCCTGCGGGCGCGGTCATCTGGGTTTTAGCTAACGTCAGCGTTGACGGCGTGACGCTGCTGCGGCTTATCACGGACTTCCTTGACCCTGCCGCGCGTTTTATCGGGCTTGACGGGGTAATTCTCGCGGCGTTTATCCTCGGGCTACCCGCGAATGAGATAGTCATTCCGCTGATTATAATGGCATATATGGAGCAGGGGAGTATCACGGAGCTTGCGCCCGCGCAGCTTTTTGAGCTGTTTTCCCAAAACGGCTGGACGCCCGTCACGGCAATCTGCGTGGTGCTGTTTTCGCTGCTTCACTGGCCGTGCTCGACCTCGCTGCTGACCGTGAAAAAGGAGGCGGGCGGCTGGCGCTGGGCGGCGCTTGCTTTTGTTGTCCCGACGGTGTTCGGGGTGATACTCTGCGCGCTTGTTGCGGCAGTAGGCAGGGCGCTGTAAAAGTTCGGGTTTTCTTCATTTGCCACTTGAAATTGCAGGAAAAATGTGATATAATTGACACATAAAAAATAACGGAGGTGCAATATGGAAAACTACCCGCTTGACCCAAAGTACAGCGACGACTTTGCTGACGACAAGGAAAAGACCGTTCACAGACGGCAGAAGCTACTGTATCTGATTAAAATGCTGTTTGAGGAAACCGACGCCGACCACGGACTTTCGCAGCCCGAAATCAAGGCGCGGCTTGAAGCAAAGGGAATAAGCGTTGACCGCAAGGCAATGTACTACGACATCGAAGCGATAAACACGTTCTTCGCCGACAACGACATAAACTTCGAGATACAGGTCGGGCAGGGAAGAAGCGCCGATTACCGCGTTATCGCGCGTCCGTTTGAGGCGGGAGAGCTGAAGCTTCTGTGCGACGCGGTAAGCTCAGCGAAATTCATCAGTGAGCGCACCGTAAACGAGCTTATCGCAAAGCTCGGCAGCCTTAGCCCGAACATCGACGGCGCTGTCAGAAAGCGCAATAACGTGCTTGTTACGAGCAGAAAATGCATTTCCGCGAAAGAGGGCAACGTTATCCTGTACAACGTCGAGCAGATAAACCGCGCGCTCGAGGACAAGAAGAAAATCTCGTTCTGCTACTTTCAGTACGACACGCGCGGACACAAGGTTCAGCGTAAGGGCGTTCGCGTTGCTTCGCCGTACAATCTAGTGTGGAAAGAGGAGCAGTATTACCTTATCTGCAATATCGGCGACGGCGAAATCCGCACGTTCCGCGTTGACCGTATGGATAAGGTGGAGGTGCTTTCCGAGAAGGCAGAGCCGCGCCCCGCAGACTACAACGTAAACGACCGCGTAAATCAGGCGTTTTCGATGTTCAGCACCGAGGCGGAGGAGGTTAAGCTTCGTTTTTCCGGCGGCGCAAAGTGGATGAACACGGTTATTGACCGCTTCGGCACGGGCGTTCGCATTGTAGAGAGCACCGATGACGGGTTTACGATACGCGCCGCGGTTCAGCCCAGCGACCCGTTTTACGGCTGGCTGTTCGAGTTTGGCGACGAGGTGGAAATCCTCTCTCCCGAAGACGTCCGCACCGCCTATTCCGAAAAGGTGAAGAAGCTTTACAGGTTCCTTTCCGAGAAGTAACCGTTCTAACATAATACAAAAACACCCCGAGAAGCCCTCGGGGTGTTTTGCATATCAATCCGTGCAGCGCATTCCGTATTCGCGGAACTTGCAGGTGCCTTTCATACGGCAGTCCTCGCAGCTTCTGCGCGAGCGGTTAAGCTCATCGCGGGATAGCCCGACAATGCCGATGATGGTTTTGCGTGGGGTGAGCATATGGGTTGCGGTGGAGCAAACGCCGATTTTCCGCACCGCGTCAACCGAAGCAATCAGCAGCGGCGCAGCCTCAATCGGGAAGTCGCCGTAGCCCGCTCCGTAGCACCAGGTCGTGTAATAGCCCTGATGATTTGCGATAATATCCCGGCGCGCCTCCTCTATGACCTGCTCTACAAGCGCGTTTGCGAGCGCGTCGGATATCAGCGCCTTCATACTGTCGGAAATGTCGAGCTTTTTCAGATAGCGGTCGGTGTCCGAGGAAAGGGTGGCGCAGATTACTGCCGCCTTGTCGCAGCCGCGAAGATGTGCGGCGATGTCGTTGCCCTCAAGCTCAAAGTCACAGTCGGACAGCGACAGGCTCTCACCGATTCGGACAAGGTTAAACGAACGCCAGACATACTGCGGTCTTGCTTCCGCAAGCAGCTCCTTTTCGCACTCCGCAACCATAGCGAGAATGCGGTCGTCGGGCTTTTCCTTGTAGCCCATATAGCGCAGCGCTTCTGCGCGGTTTATCGAAGAAATCTCACAAATCATGCCCGTATAACCCTTTCTACATTTTCGCATATGCGCTTTGCCACATAGGGGTTATTCATCGTGTACAGATGAATGCCGTCAACGCCGTTTGTCACAAGGTCGATTATCTGGTCAACCGCATAGGCTATTCCCGCGTCGCGCATTGCCTCGGGGTTGTCGCCGTAGCGCGCAATCAGCTTTGTGAACTTAAGCGGCAGGCTGGCTCCGCACATCGAAACCATTCGCTTAATGGAGTTTGCGTTTGTGCAGGGCATAATTCCCGCTTCAATCGGAACTGTTATGCCTGCTATGCGCGCCTTTTCCACAAAGTCGTAGAAATGGCTGTTGTCAAAGAAAAGCTGCGACACAAGGTGCTCTGCGCCCGCGTCAACCTTCTTCTTCAGGTTAATGATATCGTCGCGCATATTATCGCACTCAGGGTGAACCTCGGGATAGCAGCCGCCCGAAAAGCACAGATTGCTCCGTGGCTTCATATACGCGATAAGGTCGCTTGCGTGGAGAAAATCGGTTTTAGGCGGGTATGCGGGGTTGATATCGCCGCGCAGCGCAAGCACGTTTTCTATGCCGTATTCCTCAAACTCTGCAATAAACCTGTCTGCGTCCTCTTTCGAGCAGTTTACGCAGGTGAGGTGCGCGGTGGCTTCGGTCTTGTACTGCTCCTTTATCAGAGAAACAATCTCTCGCGTTGAGCAGCCCGCCGCAGAGCCGCCTGCGCCGTAGGTAACGCTGATATAGTCGGGAGAAAGCCCCGAAAGCCCCTCAAGCGCCTTGTATATCGTGTCGATAGAGCCGTCCTTTTTCGGCGGGAAAACCTCGAACGAAAACACGGTGCGGCCGGGTTTGAATAGCTCGGTTATCTTCATTTTTTGTGTTGCTCCTGTTCTTTTGCGGAATCTTACTGTTCTTCCTTTATCTTTTCGAGCGCCTTTGCAAGCTGCGCGGGGCAGGACGTCGTTCTGACTCCGCAGCGAATGTCCTTAAGCTTGTCGATAACGCTGTCAATATCCATTCCTTTGACGAGCGCAGCGATGCCCTGTAAGTTTCCGTTGCAGCCGCCATCGACTTTTAGGCCGGTTATGATGTCGCCGTCAAGCTCGATAATCATTCTTCTTGAGCATACACCGCTCGGATAATATTCGTAAGTCATAGTTCTTCTCCTTTACTTGCCAGAGCGCAGCCACTCGTCTGCGACAGCCTTTGCTACTGCCTGCGCGACAGATTTGTCAAGCGCGCTTGGGATAATGTAGTCAACCGACAGCTTGTCGTCGGTCACAAGACCCGCGATTGCGTGCGCCGCCGCGAGCTTCATTTCTTCTGTAATCTGCTTTGCGCGGACGGAAAGCGCGCCCTTGAACACGCCGGGGAAAACCAGCACGTTGTTAATCTGGTTAGGGTAATCGCTTCTTCCCGTGCCGACGATAAACGCGCCCGACTCCTTCGCAAGCTCGTATGTAATTTCGGGGTTGGGGTTTGCCATCGGGAACATAATCGGCTTTTCCGCCATAGACTTAACCATTTCGGGAGTTACAAGGTTGGGCTTGGATACTCCGACGAATGCGTCCGCGCCCCTCAGCGCGTCGGCGAGCGTGCCCTTTATGTTGTCCTTGTTGGTTAGCTGTGCAATTTCCGCGTGAGCGGGGTTTTCGTACTTGTCGTCGCGGTTGATTATGCCGCCGATGTCAACCATAATGAGGTTTCCTACGCCGAGCTTAAGCAGGAACTTTCCGATAGCTATTCCCGCAGAGCCTGCGCCGTTGATTACGACGGTGATGTCGCCGAGCTTTTTGCCCGCAAGCTTAACCGCGTTAAGCATAGCCGCGCCGACAACGATTGCGGTGCCGTGCTGGTCATCGTGGAACACAGGGATATCAAGCTTTTCCTTAAGCTTTGCTTCAATCTCGAAGCAGCGCGGCGCGGAGATATCCTCGAGGTTAATTCCGCCGAACGAGTCGGAGATAAGCTCTATTGTTCTGACGATTTCGTCGGGGTCCTTACTCTTTATGCAAAGGGGGAATGCGTCAACCCCGCCGAACTCCTTAAACAGGCAGCATTTGCCCTCCATAACGGGCATTCCCGCAAGACCGCCGATATCGCCCAAGCCTAGCACGGCAGTGCCATCAGTGATTACAGCGACAAGGTTGCTGCGGCGGGTGAGCTTATATGACAGCTCGGGGTCTTTCGCTATTTCAAGGCAGGGCTGTGCAACTCCGGGGGTATATGCGAGCGACAAATCCTCACGCGTTTCTATCTTTGCGCGGGAAACGACCTCAAGCTTGCCCTCCCACTCGTAGTGCTTTTGCAGTGCCTGTTCTTTGATATCCATTTTCATCTGACCTTTCTTTGTTGTATATTTTAAGTTTTTTTGCTGAAATTCATTATCCTTTGCAGCGACTCCTCGGGAGTGAATGAGGAGCCAATCTGTATCGGGTAGTGGTTGTAAAACCCGTGGAAATCCGAGCCGCCCGTGGTGATAAGCTCGTATTTCGAGGCGATTTGAAGCAGCTCGTAGAGCGTGTTTCCGTCGGCAGAGCTGTGCCATACCTCAACGCCGTCGATAGCGTGCTCTTTCGCAAGCTCCTCGAGCAGTTCAAAGCTGTCGTAAACCCTCGGGTGCGCCATAACGGAGATACCGCCCGCGGATTTTATGAGGTTAAGCACAAAGCGCACATCGGGGTAGAAATCCGCCTCGGTCTTTACCTCCTCAGAGCAGATTCCCATATTCACGTCGAAAATCGAGTCGTATACGTTGCCATAAAGCTCGGTGGTATAGCCGTAGTCCATAAGCGCGTGCATAATGTGGCACTTGTAGATAGCCTTGCTGCCTGCGGAGTAGCGCAGAATGCTTTCGAGCGTTATGCGGTATTTTTCGAGAACTTTAAGCGCCATACGCTTTCCGAGTTTCATTCTCCCTTCGGAAGTGCGAATGCAAAGCCCCTCGAGCCGCTCGGGCTTCTGCGGCATATAGCAGAGAATATGTACCTTTCTGCCGCGCTTTTTGTCAAACGCGGACATCTCCACTGCGGGGATAATGTCAACGTTGTAGCGGTTGCCGAGAATAGCGCTTCTTG
>SFHN01000051.1 GCA_004555635.1 [Eubacterium] saphenum | reverse complement strand
GAACCGGGGGTCCAGATCCTTTTCCGGCGTCATTTCCAGATAAGGAAGGCCGGACGCTGCCCAGTGCACGCGGCGCATGGCGGGATGGCGGCGAAGGGTACGACCCTGCGCATCGTGGGGTACGGCGTGATAGACCATCAGGTCATCGCCGGTTTCAGGATCCCTGACAAAGTTGTTGTGGCCGGGGCCGAACTCACCAGGCACGCTCTCCTTGGTCAAAAGCGGATAGGGCCAGAAGTCCCAGGACGCGGGGTTCAGCAGATCGCTGCCGGCTTTCGCCCGGAGCAGCCCCACGGCGTACAGGTCGGCCATGCCGGTGGAGGAGCCGGATACCGTGACGAACAGGTTGTCCCCGTGGCGAAGCGGATACGGGCCTTCCTCCACCTCCGTCTCGCAACGATCCCACCCCAGCATGGGCCGCAGGATGCACACCGGCTCGCTGGTCAGCTGCCAGGGCGCGGCGGGGTCGATGGTGGCGATGTACACATTCGCAGGCTCGATGACCAGGGGCATGGTGCCATAACGGATTTTCCTGCCCGACCACATCACATAGTCCACGCCGTGGTCGCGAAACCAGGTCATGTCCAGGGAGATGCCGCCCTCGGTCAGCCAGGAGCCGTCCGCCTTGACACAGTAGCGCGGGGCCTCCCAGGCGCTTTCGTCCAGCGGATCCCCATGACAGCGCAGCACCACGCTCTTCACCTGCGTCCAGTCGCCGCCCGGGCAGATGGTGGTGAACAGGTAGGGAATCCCGTCAATCACGTGCAGCTCCGCCGCCCAGGTGCCGTTCATGGCCTGGCCGGGCTGCAGGGGGATGCGGTGGATCACCACCGGCTCCGCGCTGAACACGCAGTATCTTTGCCATAGCGTTAAGCTTGTAGTCGTCGAACAGGTCAATCTCCATACAAACAACGTCCTCCGCCATAAACTCGTATTCTGACGTCATAAAAACGCCGCCGATATTTATGTCAAGGATAGCCATAGCCTCCGGCTCGTCAAAGCGAATCGTTTCCTCGCCGCGCATAAAGAACAGCACCCTGCCATTCTCGCGCACCTTTATCTTGAAGTACCTTCTGCGTTCTTCAAGCACCTCGGTGTCGCCCGTTTTCAGCACCTTTACGTTAAGCTGAGAATCCATCGACATTGAAACAACGCCCGCATATTTTATGCGCTCGCCGGATTTCAGCGTGGTTACCGCGGAAACGCGTGTATCGCGCTCCATCTCGGGAAAATTCTTTCCCTTGATGATAATAATGCTGTCCTCGTCGGAGTCGAGGTTTTTCGGGAAAATGAAGCCCTTTTCTGCGCTCAGCACAACAACATTGTTCTTGTCGAATATATCAATCTTAATTATTTTATTGCTGAATAACAAACGCACCAAACCCTTTTCTCGGGAGTAACAAACCGCCTCCGCCGTTATTTTGTCAGTCAAAGTGCCGAAGCTGCGGCAAATAAGCCGCCGAAAACCGAAAAATTATCAGAATTATCCGCCCGAAACACAGCATATGCCGCACCAAGAAACAAACAGGCATAATAATCTTATTTTCATTATACATTATTTATTCAGATAAATCAAGTGCTAATATAAATTTTCTAAATTGTGCATTTTCACGCTGAAGCAATCAGGATATTTTCAGCTGTGTTTCGCGAGTTTTCGGAGGAATATACAACCTGCACGGAGTAGATTTTGTCATCCGAGGAAATCGTGTACTCCGTCTGACCGAGGACAAACTCGCCGCCCTCGCCCGTAAGCAGCTCGAAATGCGATATCCAAGCGCTTTTTCCCGCAGCGATGCTTTCGGTAAAGCTGCTGTTGTCGCCTGTCGAAAAGCCACCCGCAAGGTAGCCGAAAATGGTGGAATCGTGGGTTACGCGGGCAAGCTCCGAAGCCGTTATCTCGTCGCCGTCGGAATTTACGGTGTCATAGGCGCTGACGGTGCAGACAACGCTGCCATCCTCCGCCTCGGCAAGCGCAAGGTACTCCTGACCCGACTGTTTGCACTCCTTCTTCAGCTCCGCTCCGTCGGCGTATTCCCCGCCGCTCTTTTCGGCAAGCCGCTTGTACATCTCGCTTCCCGTGACAACGGAAAAGCCCTCGGGAAAGCTTATGCGTATATCCGCTTTTTTAAGCGTAACCGCGCCGTCCTTAATCCCGACGGAGGAGCAGCCCGAAAGCGTCGTCACCGCCGCAAGCAGAACCGTCGCAAGCAATTTCTTCATAGCAATATCCTTTCAGTCAAGAAGCCGCCGCATATCCTCGGGAAGCTCGCTTTTGACAGTTATCGTTTCCCCGCTCGCAGGTGAAACAAAGCGAAGCTCGCCGCAATGAAGCGCGTGGCGGTTTATCACGGAGCAGTCCCCGCCGTACATATCATCGCCGCACAGCGGATAGCCGATATGTGCGAAGTGAACGCGTATCTGATGCGTGCGCCCCGTAAGAAGCGTTACCCTAAGCAGCGTCCTGCCACGGCTGTACGAAATCGGCTCATAGAGCGTTACCGCGGGCTTTCCATCGGGTCTGACGCAGCGCTTTATAATGCTTTCGCTCTCGCGCTCAATCGGCGCGTCAATCCGCCCGTCCTGAGCAATTTCACCGTCAACAACGGCGAAGTAGGTCTTTTCGGCGCAGCCCGAAAGCAGCCCCGCCGCAAGCTTGTTTTTTGCGCAAAGGCACAGCCCCGAAGTGTTTCGGTCAAGGCGGTTTATCGGGCGAAAAGGAATGTCCCCATACATCGCCGCAAACAGGTTTCCGAGCGTGTCGCCGTAGTGCTTTATCGACGGGTGAACCGCCACAAACGGCGGCTTTTGAAACACCACCGCGTCCTCGTCCTCGTAGGCGACTGAGGCGCATACGTCGGGGTTCGGGACAAGCCCGCCCTCCTCAAAAAGCGCCGCGCGGACAAGCTCTCCCGCGCGCACTCTGTCAACCGTTCGGAGAATTTCCCCGTTTCGGGTAAGCCCGCCCGAAGCCTTCAGCGCGACAACAACGCGGCGGGAAAAGCCCCTGCCTTTCAGCAGTTCTCCCGCACTAAGCCCGTCCTCGGCGGAAGAAACGATAAGCTCAAGCTCTCTCATTGAGTAAGCCTCAGCAGCCTGAGGCTATCGTCTTCGGAGAACGAAATTGCGTTGAACGTAAATAGAACCTGACTGTAATCGGAAATGTTAAGGAAGTTTTCCAGCCCGACCTTGATGTAGCGCATATCCACCATAGTGATTTTGCTGTAATGCTTCGACAAAAACGGCACAAGGCTGTGCGCGTAGCTGTCCTTGATAAGCAGCAGGCTCTTGCCGTTGTCAACGTCGGTTTCTATCGTTACTATCGGCTGATTGCTGCCCGTAAACGCGGAATACTTGTCTTTCTGCGAAAGATAATCGCGGACGTAAAGGCTGTCGTATTGCTGTATTTCCATTCCCGTGTTTACCGTCATAGAAACCTTCGGCTCGCCCCGCGCAAGCATATAGAAGTCTATAGCGTCGGGGGTAATCGAGCTGTCAAGCGTCTTTGAAAACAGCGTTCCACGAAAGTCGCTGCTTGCGGTTTCGATGTTAAACGAGCCTAAGCCGTAGGCGCTGTATCCGAGCGTTTTCGCAGCGGCTGTGTAGGCATAGAACGCGCCGAGCGACGTCCAGTGGTGGTCGGTGCGGTAGTAGATATACTCGTTCGCGTGACCCGAAAGATAGGACAGGCAGTCGATTGTCGTGATGTTTTCAACGCCCTTATAGCAGTCGTCGATAAAGCTTTTCTGGCTCAAAAATCCCGCATAGGACGGAAGCTGCGAGCTGTACATCTCCTGCGCGGTCGGCACAAGCATAAAGTACATCGGAACGTCCTCGTATCTCCCCGCGAGGTAGTTCATCGCAGAAAGCGAGTTTTGGACAGTCTCCTCGTCGTAGTCCTTAAATGCAAGTATCATTCGGTCGCCTGCCGTATAAACGCCGTTTATCTCCTGCTGTCCCGAAAGCTTTCTAAGGCTGTTTGCGGCAACCACCCAGTCCTCTCTCCCGACGATATGGTCGGAGAAATAGGTTTCTATCTTATCCATATAGCTCGGATTTTTCCGCTCGGTAATCGACTTCCAGTTCACCGCGCCGATAACATCGGAAAAGTTCTCCGCCTTATCCAGCTTCTTTTGGTCAACCAGCTTCGGGAATGTCGCAAGCGTCCGGTTTTCGTTCTCGCTGCGCTCCTGCTTCGGCAGGGCGGCGGTGAGTATCGGCACGGCAAATAATACCGCGGCAAAAAGCGCAATCGTCAGCTTATAAGGGGTCATCTTGAATTTCATTGCCATACCTCCTTAAAAGTTGAAATACAAAAACGGGTTGTAGCTCGAGGTGGCGATAAACGCAACGCTTGCGAGCAGCACAGCGAGCTGCACGGGAGCAAAGCCGTACTGCACCCAGCGCGGAGCCTTTTCCCTGATTTTGTCCGCAAGAATTTTCAGAGCGTCGGAGCTGCCGAAAATGCAGATTGCAAACATTATGCCGTAGTTTACTATCGCGTTTGTGGCGAAGCTGTCCATAATTACGCCGTTTACGCCGAACATCGCGGCGATGTAGCTTCCCACCTGCGAGAACATATCTCCGATATTTACCGTCGAAGCGTCAACCCCGTCAAACATAATCCAGCCAAAAACGACGAGGATGAACGTATACAGCCAGCTAATGAACGACGGCAGCTTTTCAAGAAGCTTTCCGAGGAACAGCCTTTCCAGCACGATAAGCACGCCGAAATACGCGCCCCAAAGCATAAAGTTCCAGCTTGCGCCGTGCCATATGCCGGTTATCGTCCACACAATAAGCAGGTTTATTATCGTGCGCGCCGTACCCTTTCGGTTTCCGCCGAGCGGGATATAGATGTAGCTTCTGAACCACGCGCCGAGCGTTATGTGCCAGCGCCGCCAGAACTCCGAAATGCTGTGGGACATATACGGGTAGTTGAAGTTCTCGGGGAAGTTAAAGCCAAGCATTTTGCCGAGGCCAATCGCCATATCCGAGTAGCCGCTGAAATCGAAGTAAATCTGGAACGTAAACGCGAGTATGCCGAGCCAAGCCGTCACCGCCGACAGCTCGCCGTATTCCATCGCCTTTACCGAGTCCCACAGCGCGCCGATATTGTTCGCGATAAGCACCTTTTTGCCAAGTCCAACGATGAAGCGGCTTATTCCGTCGCCTATCATCTTTTCGGTTATGCTGCGGTTGTCTATCTCGTTCTGAATGTCCTCATAGCGCACGATAGGACCTGCGACAATCTGCGGAAACAGCGTAACGAACGCGATGAAGCTCACAGCATTTTTCTGCACCTTTATATTGCGGCGGTAGAGGTCTATCGTGTAGGACATCGACTGGAACGTGAAGAAGCTTATTCCGATAGGCAGCGGGAGGTTTGGGTTAGGAATGGCAAGCCCGAACCACGCGTTCGCCGACTCGATGAGAAAGCCGAGATACTTGAATGTTCCGAGCAGCCCCAAGTTCATCACCAGCGAAACGATAAGGCACGCCGTTCTAATTTTCGGCTTGTTGTCGTATTTCGCTATGAGAAGCCCCGCCGTGTAGTCGATAAACGTTGACGCAATCATTGCGAGCACATAAATCGGCTCACCCCACGCGTAAAAAATCAGACCGCTTATCAGGATAACCACGTTCTGCGCCTTTTTCGGCACGAGGTAGTAAACCAGAAGCGTTATCGGCAGAAACGCAAAAAGAAATGTCAGGCTTGAAAAGACCATAGTTCCCCCTTGTATACCCTGTAACCTTTTTTCTATGTCAGAGAAGCCTGTCAAGCTCCTCCCTGTCGTACATTGTGTTCAGTATTTCCAGCAGCATATTCGCCGAAAGCCGCTCGGGCAGCCCGAGCCTTTTCTGCAAAGCCGCGCGTTTTTCCGCGGAGTTTTGTGCGCCGACAAGCCCCTTTTCCATAAGCTCCGCTTTTGTAAGCGGGTTCTCCCTTTCGGGGGCGCTTTCGGCGAAAACTCCCGCGCGCTCAAACGCGCTGATAAGCACCTCGGCGCTCATTCCCTCTACGCCAAGCTTGCCCTCCTTTGATGGGGCAGCCTTGCGCCTTTCCTTGCCGAAAATATCGGGGATATAGACGTTGATTATCTCGCCGTCTTTGGCTATGCTTCTTATGCGCGAGCGTATCATAAACCCCGCGCTGTCGCTGTCGGTGAGGATAATTATTCCCGTTTTTTTCGCAAGCGCGCGTATAAGGTCGGCGGTTTCCCTGTCCTTGTACAGACCGAAGCCGTTTGTCGGGATTATCACCGCGTCAACCAGCGACGAAAGCTTTATCTTGTCGTATTTTCCCTCGACGATTATCGCCTGTTTTATCTTTATCATTTTATTCCTTCGGCAGGACGGATATCTCCGTCAGCGCCTTTTCGATAAGCATTCGCTTGTCCGCTTTCGAGGAGTTAAGCTCTAAATTCGTGCGGTAGAGTATCGCTATGCAGTCGCCTAGATAACGCTCCGAAAGCCCGCTTGCCGCGCCGAATGCCTTTCGCATAATAAACGAGCGGTTGGGCGGGTAGCGGAAAAGCTCCGCGGTGTCAGAGCTGTTCTTCTTCATTATTCTGCCGAGCTTCGCGCGGTACAGGTCAACGAAATGCCCCGACAGCGCCGACATAATATTTATGCTGTCAATCTGCTGCGCATAAAGGTCGTCGAGAATACGGAAAGCCTGCGCGGTTTTCCCCTCGAAAAGCGCCGCCGCAAGCGTATACACGCCCGTGTCGATTATCTTGGCGGTAAGCCTGTCGATGTCCTCGCGGGTGATTTCGCCGTTGCCCTTATATGCGCAGAGCTTTTCCGTTTCCTTTGACACATTAGTAAGGCTAAGCCCGCAAAGCTCCGCGAGGTAAACGCCGTTTTCGTGCGACAAAACACACCCCGCGCGTGCCGCCTTTTTCTCCGCCATCGCGGCAATCATCGCGGCGCTCATATATTTCATCTCGCAGACGCAGCCCGCTGCTTCTATTGCGGACATTATCTTCTTCGTCTTTGCTTTCGGCTTTTTCGCGTCAATCTCAACGCTTTGCTCCGAGATCACCAGCACGGTAGTTTCGGGGATATCCGACAAAAGCTTTACATACGCGTTAAGCTCTGCGGTATCCATACTCTCCGGCTCGAGGTTGTTTATCAGCACGCACTTGTGCTCCGCGAAAAACGGAACGCTCTCCGTATGGTCGGAAAGCTCGTCGCAGCGCGGCGTTCCCGTAAATTTCGCGAAGTTCATCTCGCGGTCGCCGTCGCCGATTGCCGCGTCGATTATCTTCTCGGTGTAGAGCTTTATGAGGTAGTCCTCCTCGCCGAAAAGGAAGTAAACATTCGCCAGCTTCCCCGCCTTCAGGTCAGCCTTAAGGCGCGGTTCTTCTATCCTCGGCATAGCTTAAGCCATCTCTGTGGAAAGCTTCTTTCCGCCGAGAATGTGGAAGTGGAGATGACGCACGGTCTGCCCGCCGTCCTCGCCTATGTTGCTTACGACGCGGTAGCCGTTTTCAAGCCCCTCCGCGCGCGCGATTTCGGCGATTTTCTCGAAAATATACGCAACAACCGCGCTGTTGTCCGCGTTAAGCTCGTCAACGCCGCCTATGTGCTGCTTCGGCACAACGAGAATATGCGTCGGCGCCATCGGCGCGATATCGCGGAACGCGAGTATCTTGTCGTCCTCATACACCTTTGTCGAGGGGATTTCTCCCGCGATTATTTTGCAGAACAAGCAGTTTTCCATTGTTTTTCCTCCATATATAATCCGTATAATTCGCTACAAGTTGCGGCCTTTGATTTGTCCTCAAAGACCGCAAGCGTTTGGTTTACTTGATATACTTTGCCACGATATCGGCAGCCGCCGCGAGAGCGTCGCCTATCTTTGAAGCGTCGGGGATACCCGCCATAGCCTGGTCGGGCTTTCCGCCGCCCTTGCCGCCTGCAACAGCAGCGATTTCGCGCACAAATGCGCCTGCGTTTGCGCCCTTTTCAACGGCGCTCTTGCTGCACTTGCAGAGGATAGTGCTCTTTCCGTCCGCCGTGCCCGCGAGAACCGCAACGAAGCAGTCGAACTTGTCCGCAACGGAATCTCCCGTCTTGCGCAGACCGTCCGCGCCCATTCCGTCGAGCTTTGCGCAGACAAGCTTTACGCCGTTTATCTCGGGAACGTTCGCAAAAATGTCGCCGAGCTTTGCGTTCGCCGCAGCCTGCTCCATACTCTCGATTTTTCTGTCCTTCTCGCGAAGCTCAGCCATAACGCTCTCCGCGCGGTGAACAAGCTCATCAGCGTTCTGCGCCTTAAGCGCCGCGCAGGTCTTGTCGAGCGTTTCCTTGTAGTCGTAAAGCATAGAAAGCACGCCCGCGCCGGTAATCGCCTGAATTCTTCTCACGCCGCTAGCAACGGAAGCCTCCGAAACAATCTTGAACAGACCCGCCTGCGCGGAGTTCTTCAGATGAGTACCGCCGCAGAATTCCGTGGAATAATCCCCGACGGAAACAACGCGTACAACGTCGCCGTACTTCTCTCCGAACAGCGCCATAGCGCCCTTCTTCTTTGCTTCCTCAATCGGCAGAACCTCGGTTGTTACGGGAACCGCCGCCATAATTACTCTGTTGACATAGTTTTCAACCTGCTGAAGCTCCTCGGGAGTAACCGCGCTGAAGTGGCTGAAGTCAAAGCGGCACTGATACGGGTCAACATAGGAGCCGCTCTGGTGAACGTGGTCGCCGAGCACGCTTCTGAGCGCCGCCTGAAGAATGTGCGCGCAGGTGTGGTTGCGCTCGGTTGCTACACGCTTGTCTGCGTCAACCTCTGCGGTAACGGTCTGACCCTCGGTAAAGCCGCCGCTTGTGACTACGCCGCTCGAAACGAACTGACCGCCGGGCAGCTTCTTAGTGTCGGAAATCTCGATTACGTTGTCGCCGCAGATAACCTTTCCGCAGTCGCCGACCTGTCCGCCCATTTCCGCATAGAACGGGGTTTCCTCAAGGATAACGGAAACATCGTCGCCCTCCTCGCAAAGCGGAGAAATCTCGCCGTTCTTTACGATAGCAAGCAGCTTTGTTACCTTTGTAAGCTCGGTGTAGCCGACAAATTTTGTCGTAAACTTGTCAAGCTCGGAGTTCTTCGCGTTGTCCCAGCCGCCGCCGAGTTTCTTGTTCTTGCGGGCGGTTTCCTTCTGCACCTTCATACATTCGTGGAAGCCCGCCTCGTCAGCCTCCAGACCTTTCTCCGCGAGAATTTCTCTC
>SFHN01000050.1 GCA_004555635.1 [Eubacterium] saphenum | reverse complement strand
TCATAAGACCCGAGCTTCAGAGAAAGGGCTATGGCACGGCGCTTTTGAATCGGGTAGAGGAATACGTCAAGGAAAAGAGGCTTGCGGGCATAACCCTGTCCACAAACAAATACGCGCCCGCGCCCGCATTCTACCGCAAAAACGGCTTCGGCGACTGCGAGCACGTTATCTTTATGGCAAAGGAAGTCTGACAGCGCTTGGATAAAGCCTGAAGAAAAAGCTTCGGGCTTTTCCGCCGCACGGCAAACCGCCCTTGACAAAAGGCAGATTTGGTGATATAATAAAAAAGCTGGGGGAATCCTGCCGTTGCGGTCGGATTGAGAAGGCGCCGCCTGACCCTTTGAACCTGTTGGTTGATACCATCGTAGGGAAGCAAACATATCGAATGCTTCCGTACAGTTTTGCTGGACGGATTTTTCTTTTTTGGAGGTAAAAATGAAGCACTGCCTTTCTATCGCCGGCTCGGATTGCAGCGGCGGCGCGGGAATACAGGCTGACCTGAAGGCGTTTTCCGCGCACAGGTGCTACGGAATGAGCGTCATAACCTCGGTTGTCGCGGAAAATACGAGCAGGGTTATCTCTGTGTACAATATGCCCGCCGCGGAGGTCGAAAAGCAGATTGACGCGGTGTTTGAGGATATCCGTGTTGACGCGGTAAAGCTTGGTATGCTCCCGAATGCGGAGATAATCGAGGCTGTCGGCGAAAGGCTCGCAAAGTACCGCCCCGAAATTATCGTCTGCGACCCCGTGCTTGTCGCGACAAGCGGCGACGCGCTGTCCGACGGAAAAACTGTGAGCGCTATGCGCAAAAGCATTTTCCCGCTCGCCGACCTGATAACACCGAATATCCCCGAGGCAGAGACTATCTCGGGCGTTGAAATACGCGCTCTTGACGACTTCGACAAAGCCGCCGATGTGATTATGGCAATGGGCGTAAAAAACCTGCTGATTAAGGGCGGGCATTTCGCAGAGCTTGGTTACAGCAAGTGCGTTGACGTGCTTTACCGCGCGGGCGGTGAAAAGGAAACGTTCGCCGCCGAGCTTGTAGACTCGCAAAACACCCACGGCACGGGCTGCACGCTGTCCTCGGCAATTGCTGCAAATCTCGCAAACGGGTTGGATATGCCAAACGCGATACGCGCCGCAAAGGAGTATATCACCGAGGCGATAAAGCGTTCCTTTACCGTCGGCAAGGGGCACAGCCCCGTTCACCACTTCTGCCGCTTTTACTAAGGAGGAAAAAATGGGACAGCTGTCGGAACTTCCAAACATAGGACAAAAGCTTGAAAAGCAGCTTAACGATATCGGCGTTGAAACTCCCGAGCAGCTTCGGGAAATCGGCGCGGAAAAAGCGTGGCTGAAAATTCAGAAAAACGACCCGTCCGCCTGCCTGCTTCGGCTTTCGGCAATCGAGGGCGCAATATGGGGCGTGAAGAAAGATATGCTCCCGCCCGAGCGCAAGGAGGAGCTTCGCGCGTTTTATCACGAACATAAATTACCGAAAAGGAAGGTATAAACAATGAGAGAATACAAGACACAGATGGAAGCGGCAAAAAAGGGCATAATCACCCCCGAAATGGAAACCGTCGCGAAAAAGGAATACCGCACCGCAGAGTATGTCCGCGAGCGCGTCGCAACGGGTGAGCTTGCCATTCCCGCAAACATAAACCACAAGTCGCTGTCTGCCGAGGGAATAGGCGGCGGACTTCGCACCAAAATAAACGTAAACCTCGGCATATCGGGCGACGCCAAGGACTACGCCGTTGAGATGGCAAAGGTCGATATGGCGCTGAAATTCGGCGCAGAGGCTATTATGGATTTGTCAAACTACGGCAAGACAAATACCTTCAGAAAGCAGCTTATCGAGCGCTCCCCCGCTATGATTGGCACGGTGCCGATGTATGACGCTATCGGATATCTCGAAAAGGACCTTCTTGATATCACGGCAGAGGACTTTCTGAGAGTTGTCCGCGCGCACGCCGAAGAGGGCGTTGACTTTATGACAATCCACGCGGGAATAAACCGACGCGCAGTCGAGGCTTTCCGCCGCGACCCGCGAAAGATGAACATAGTATCCCGCGGCGGTTCACTGCTGTTTGCGTGGATGATGATGACGGGCAACGAAAACCCGTTCTATGAGTATTACGACGATGTTCTCGAAATTCTCCGTGAGTACGACGTTACAATCTCGCTCGGCGACGCGCTTCGTCCCGGGTGCATTGACGATGCAACCGACGCGGGACAGATTTCCGAGCTTATAGAGCTTGGCGCGCTGACAGAGCGCGCGTGGGCAAAGGACGTTCAGGTTATGGTAGAAGGCCCCGGTCATATGTCGATGAGCGAAATCGCCGCGAATATGAAGATACAGAAGCGCCTTTGCCACAACGCTCCGTTCTATGTTCTCGGCCCGCTGGTAACCGATATCTTCCCGGGCTACGACCACATCACCTCTGCAATCGGAGGCGCAATCGCTGCGGCAAGCGGCGCAGACTTCCTGTGCTACGTTACCCCCGCAGAACACCTCAGACTGCCCGATATAAACGACGTTAAGGAGGGCATAATCGCAAGCCGCATAGCGGCGCACGCGGCGGATATCGCAAAGGGAATTCCACACGCGACCGACGCTGACAACGCGATGGCAGAGGCTCGCCATAAGGTTGACTGGGAGGAAATGTTCAAAATCGCAGTTGACCCCGAAAAGGCAAGGGCTTACTTTGAAAGCACTCCCCCCGCAGACAGACACACCTGCTCTATGTGCGGAAAGATGTGCGCAGTAAGAACAACGAATATGATACTGGAGGGAAAAAAGGTAGAGTTCTGTACCGAAAAGTGATTGTGTAAAGGTTCAGAAACGCGTCGGCGGGGAGCGCCGCCCGATGTGCGAAAATCAGCGAGGGAACCCGTGTTTCGGGGTGAGAGGGCGGAATTGACCGCCGACCGATACGGATACGGAAAACTGTATCCGTCGCACCGTATGGGCGCGCTGATTTTGTTTTCAATGTGCGTCCGCGGAATAAAAGAAAAGAGGACTTTCACAATGAAAACTAACGTAAAAAAACTTACCGCTGCGGCGGTTCTCACAGCACTGGCAGTTGTCGGCTCGATGTTTTCTTTCCCGTTTCTGGGAGCAAAATGCAGCCCCGTTCAGCATATGGTGAACGTAATAGGCGGCGTGCTTCTCGGTCCATGGTACTCGCTCGGCGCGGCGTTTGTCGCAAGCCTTATACGCAATATGCTTGGATTAGGCTCGCCGCTTGCGTTCCCCGGTAGTATGTGCGGAGCGTTTTTGTGCGGTGCGCTTTACCACTGGGTGTTTAAAAAAGCAAACGGAGCGGTTCGGCTTGTTTCTGCCTTCTGCGGAGAGCTTTTCGGCACGGCAGTCATCGGAGGAATGCTCGCCTACCCCATCGCTTACCTTATTATGAACAACACGGCGGCAACGCTGTTCGGCTTTGTGTTCCCGTTCTTCGTGTCCACAGCTGTGGGAACGGTTATAGCGGCGGTTGTCGTTACCGCGATAAAGCGTACAAAGGCTCTGAACAACTTCTTTGCCGACGATAAGGATAACTCTACCAAAACAGCAATATGATTTTTCCTGAGCTTCCCGCAGCCGCCGACAGGCTGCGCGAGAAAAAGCCGCTGGTGCATTGTATCACGAACTATGTGACCGCAACGGACACCGCGAATATGCTCCTTGCGGCGGGCGCATCGCCGATTATGGCGGACGATATGACAGAGAGCGCCGAAATCACCGCCCAAGCAGACGCGCTGCTGATTAACCTTGGCACGCCGTCCGCAGCACGGGTTGAGGCAATGCTCCGCTCCGCTTGTGCGGCAAATGAAAAGGGCATTCCGATTGTGCTTGACCCTGTGGGCGCGGGCGCTTCTTCGTTCAGACGGCAGGCGCTTGCGCAGCTGTTCTCGGCTGCGGATATCACAATCCTGCGCGGAAATCTCTCCGAAATAAGCGCGCTGTGCGATATTCCCTGCGGCGCGCACGGGGTAGACTGCGAGGGCGACAGCGGCGCGATGTCCGCTGCGGTTGCCGCTGCTAGACGCTTTGGCTGCGCGTGCGTTGTCACAGGGAAAACCGACGCGGTCGCGGACAGCGATAACCGCCTTGTGATAAACAACGGCACACAGCTTCTGAAGCAGATTACAGGCGCTGGGTGTATGACCTCAGCGCTTACAGCGGCATATTCCGCCGTAGCAGCCCCGCTTTGTGCCGCAATTCTCGGCGCAGCGACTATGGGAATACTCGGCGAAATCGCGCAGGAAAAGTCCGCGGACAGCGGTCTTGGACGCTTTCACGAGGAGCTGTTTAACGCCGCGGGAAAGCTGAATTCCACAATTCTCTCCGAAAGGATTTGCTATGAAAAAGGTTGATTATACGCTGTATCTCTGCACGGACAGAGAACTTATGTCCTGCGGGAGTATTGAGCAGCTTGTTGAACAGGCGATTGCGGGCGGCGTTTCCATAGTTCAGCTTCGCGAAAAAAACTGCTCGTCAAGAGAATTTCTTGAAACCGCCATAAGCGTGAAGAAAATCACCGACCGCTTCGGCGTTCCGCTGATAATCAACGACCGCCTAGACATCTGCCTGGCTTCGGACGCGTCGGGCGTTCACCTCGGTCAGAGCGATATTCCCTGCAACGTGGCAAGGAAAATCCTTGGTAAGGATAAGCTAATCGGCGTGTCCTGCGCCACCGCAGAGGAAGCGGCAAAAGCGCAGGCGGACGGCGCGGATTATCTCGGCGTCGGCGCAGTTTTTCCCACCGCGACAAAGCACAACACCCGCCCCGTGACAGCGGAGAGGATACGCGAAATCCGCGCTGCGGTTACGCTTCCATTTGTCGTAATCGGCGGAGTAAACGAGCAGAATATAAGCAGCCTTTACGGGCTTGGGATAAACGGCGCGGCTGTGGTTTCAGCCATAGCAGCGAAGCCCGATATAACCGCCGCCGCAAGAGTAATGCGGCTTGCCGCAGAAAAGCTTTGACATCAAACGAATAACAAACAACTCCCGAAAAGACAGCCTTTTCGGGAGTTTGTTGTATGCATTTTTAAGAGGACAGCTGCCTAAAACCCAAAAAGCTGCTTTTCGTAGCGCTCGAATGCGTATTCCAGCGCGTCAAGGCTGTCAATGTTCGATGTACCGTTGTCAAGGCGGACATCCTTGTGGATTTCGCTCTCGTCCCACACCGCGCCGCGAAGCGCCTCGATAACGTGCGGGCATTCGTCAAGCACATAAAATCTCCCCGCCGCAATAAGTCGGTTTAGCATATTTATGCGTGTGTTAATTGGCTTTTTCAGCGCGTTTTTCACGTCGATTTTCACGGCGCGCCGAAAGCTCTTTATCAGAAGCTGCTCCGCGCTGTCGCAGCAGGCGCAGCACAGCTCGGGGTGTCGTAGCTTCTCATCGGCGACATACTCCGAGAAGCCCGAAATAAGGCTCTCCGCCGAGCGGTTTCGCTTGTCGTAGTATTCGCTTAGCACATACATATTCTTGAACCCCGCGTCGAAGCCAACGTGTACAAACGCGCTCGCAGAGCCGTTTCCGCCGTAGTCAACGCCGATAACACTCAGAATCAGCTTTCGCTCGGCAAGCCGCTCGGAAAGCTGCTGCGAGGAAATAATGTTGTCCGAGGAAAAGCCCTCGTAAACCCTGCCCTCCGCCGCCACCCATTTGCCGAGGATAAAGCGATCGTAAAACACTCCGCAAAACTCCGCCTTAAGCGAGTTTATGTAGCTTTTCGGAAGAAAAATGTTGTCCTCCAGCGTAAACTTAAGCGACAGCAGGTCAACGTCGGGGTTGTCGAGATAGTCGCGCTTAACCCAGTGCGTAGGCGCGTCGGGATTTGTCGTCGCAAACAGCTTTGCGCCCGGCTCGCTAAGCCTCGACAGCAGCATTACGAAGAAATCCTCACCGAAAAGCGTAAGCTCGTCGCAGTACGCCCCGCGAAGCGTCATTCCGCGGATTTTGTTCTCCGCCTGCGCGTTTGACGCGCCCTCGAGGTAAATTCTCCTGCCGAAAAGCACCGCCTCCTTTTTGCTGAGCGAGTAGCTGAAAGCGCTGCCAAACAGCCCACACATCGGCTCAAGCACGTTTCTTTTCAGAGTGTTAAGCGTCTTTCCCGCCATAAGATAGCCTCTGTCCTTCGGCGAGAGTGCAACCCAGAAGCCCCACATAACCATAGAGATATGCGTTTTGCCGCTTCGGACGCTGCCCTCGAATATGTTAAGCCTGCGCAGACCGCCGTTTTTAAGCAGCAAAAGCGCCTGCTCCTGTTTCGGTGAAAAGGTCAATCCTCTCCCTCCTCGCTGATTTCGTTGTACGCGCCGATAAGCTGCACGAGCTTGTCCGCGCTGTCCTGCTCGGAGTTCTCCGAAAGCAGCTCAAACACCAGCTTGAACACCTTCGCGAGCTTTTCAAGGTCCTTTTCCGCGAGCGCGTTAATCAGCTCCTCGTCGTTAAGCTTCTGCGCAAACATCTCGCCGAACTTCATAAACGCGCGGTTGTGCTTTGAAAAAAACTCCGCAGGGGTCAGTTTTCTTGCCATAGAAATTCTCCTTTCTGTTCTGTTTTTTTGAGAATACCACGCCGAAAACTGCATTTTCCTGCAAAAAATGCTCCCGACGATTACGCCGAGAGCAAAGCTGTTTCACAAATCAGAAGTTGCCGCCGTTCCAGCCCCAGTTATCCGTCGGGGAGTATTTCACATACACCTTGTCAGCGGGAACGCCGAGCGTTTTTCCGAGTATGTCGCAAATCTGCGCGGTAAGCTTGTCGTATGCCGAGGAAGAAGCGTTTCCGTAAAGGCTCACCTCAACAAATGCGATTTTCTCGCTCTTTTCGCCCTTGAAGTAAAGCGAGCAGTTCGGCTCAAAGCCGACCATAAGCCAGTTCTCGCTCTTTCCGATAACGCGCACCGCGTCAGCCAGCGCGGACTTGATTTGCTGCTCCTGCGCGGGAGTGATGTCCGCAGAATATTTCGTGTTGATGAATGGCATAAGTTTATCCTCCTTGTTCTGCCAACGTATTTCTTATATAATACACCATTTCCGCGAATTTGTAAAGCCCCATAAAACACGGTTGAAAAATAATCCGAAAGGTGTTATAATATTTATAACAATGTTTCAGCAAAGGAGCTATCTATGAAAAAGAACATAAGTGTCGCGGTGATAGTCATTATCGCTGTCGTCGTGATGATTCTCCCCACAGTTTTTTCTATGCTCATTGATGCCGCGTTCGGTCTTGACGTCGAAAACCGCGGCGTAAAGTATCAGGAGAGAACCTATGAAAAAATCTCCTACACCGAGCTTACCGACGACCAGCGCCGCGAGGACTTCGACTACTACTTTGAAATGCTGCGCACGTCTATGCCCACATTATACGAAATGCGCGACAAGTTCGGATATTCCGTGCTTGACAGCTACGACCGTTACGTCAGCGCTCTCGAAAAATGCGGCGACGACTACCGCTTCTTAGCGTTTATGTCCTGCCTTGCAAACGATATTCCGAGCGGACACTCCGCCGTTACTATTCCCAGCTACTATGACTACTTCTCCTCGGGCTACTACCGCACCGACACCGTCGGGCTGTTTTACGCCGAAAATATGCGCGGAAAGCTTGACGCATACCGCGCCTACCTCACCGAGAAGCAGAAAGCCTATGACAAGAAAATCGGCTCGGCGATATCCTTTTCCTATG
>SFHN01000049.1 GCA_004555635.1 [Eubacterium] saphenum | reverse complement strand
GTTGGTAAAAACGCCCCACCAATACTCTTCCTTGGCGTCGTAGCGCTTTTGCAGCTGGGTTATGCGGGTGTTTATGCTCTGCATCTGGCGGTAGATATAGTTGTCGGTCGCAGACGCACCCTTTTCTATGCCTGCCTTCTGTACAAGCGTTCCGCGGTTGGTGGAGGTGGTTCTTACCGCGCCGTCGATGATGTCGCTTACCTTTTTCATTACAGAGCTTGTGCTGTCGGTAAACAGCTTTACAATCTCGTCGCCGTACTTCTCGAATGCCGTGTCAAACGCGCTCTCGTCAAGCTCCAGCTTTCCGTGCTCGGTGTAGTCGTTCGAGGTCTTTATGCCCATGCTGTAAAGCCCGAAGTTCTTCCCGTCGCCCATATCAACCGAGCTGTAAAGCGCGGTGCGTATCTTCGACATAATGCCCGTTACGGTAGTGTCGTTGTAAAGCACGCCCTGCTTTGCGGTTTTCTCCCACTTTTCTATCTCGTCCTCGGACATTTCCTCGCGCTGCGCGTCGGTCAGCGGCTCGTAGAGGTTGTTCTTGCTGTCGCGCGCGGGCGCTGTTCCGGTATAGCCGTAGACGTCCTCGATAAGCTTGTTGTAGTCGGTGATGAAATCCTTTATCGACTGCTTTACGTCGTCGTAGCTCTTTGAAAGCCCAACGGTGTAGGTGTCGCCAAGCTCGATGTCCTCGTCAAAGTTGAACGTCGTGCCGTCTGTCGTGAACGAGTTTGAGTTGTGGTAAATCGTTTCGCCGTTTATCTCGAAAACAGAGTTCTGTCCCGCGGTGTAGTTTACGGCGCTGCCGTCCTTTGTCAGCCCCAGCGCGTCTGTAAGCGCATTTGCGGTGATGTCGATTTCCTCGGCGCTGCCCATATTCTTCGCTGTAAGCTCAAAGCTGTTTGTAAGCGCGGAATAGGTCATCTCAACGCCTGCGCCGCTCTTGTTCACCTCGGTCATAAGGTCGTCGATAGTCGCGTTGTACGAAAGCGCAATGCGCGCGCCGTTTATCTCGAACGAATAGCCGCCGTCATCGGTGTTTGCCGCAATGCCCATATCGGAAAGCTTCGATTTCGCGGTGAACTTGTTGCCCTCGCTGCCCTTTGCAACGCCGAGCGTGCCGCCGTAAACCGCCGTTATGGAAAGCTCGACAGCCTCGCCGCCCTTCTTCGCGGTGACGTTCGCTCCGTCATAGCTGAAGGTTATCCCGTCTTTGGAGAACTCCTTGTTAAGCGCCTCGGAGATTGCCGCGGTGTTCTTGTCCTTTGCCGCCTGCGCTACGGAATACTTGAACTCGGAAAGCTCCTTTTCGGATACCTCCGCGTCTGCGGAAAGCTTGTTCTCCTTTATGTATGCAGCCTTTTTAAGCGCAAGGTATTCCTTGTTGATAGCCTCGTTTCCGGGCAGGTCCTTGCTTTCGTAGTAGGTCGTGGACACGCCGTTAAAGGAAACGTTCTTCGTCTTTCCGTCAACGTCAACGGTAAAGGTGTTTATGCCCGTAACAACGCTTCCGGGATATACGCTGACCTTCTCGGACTTTTCCGCAAGCCCGAAGTTGCCGACCTTCTCGGTGATGGTTGCGCTTGCGTTTCCGCCGACGTCAAATGTCAGCTTCCCGCCGTCAGCCCTTGCCTGAATATACCACTCATTTCCGTCCGCGTCGGTCTGTGCGGTCGCGTCGCCGTCCTTTCTTCCGGAGTAGCCGAAAGCCTTCTGAAGCGACTTGTTGAGCGACTCGAGTGCAGACTGCCTGAAGCTGTCGGTATCGACAACGTCGTCCTTTACACTCGCCTCAACCGAAAACTCAACCGACTTCGTAACGCTGCCGACCTTTACGTCGAGCGCGAAATCGTAGGTTGCAATCGGGTTTCCGTCAGCGTCGGTCTTGCCGTCGGACGTGGAATACAGCGAGAACTCTGCCGCCTTGTCAAGGTCGAGCGAAAATGCGCCCGCAGAAATGGAAGCGCCCTTTACGCTTGCCGCCGTCGCGAGTTGGTCAACCGTTACCTTGTACGAGGTTTCAAGCGTGTTCTGCGTTGTGGAAACGCTGAGTCCCTTAGCGACGTCGCCCGAAAGCTTTGACGTTATGGTCGAGTTGAACTTCTTGAACGAGGACGGGCTTAAAAGGTAGTTGTCCTTGCTCAGTATGTCAAAATACTTGTTCTTAAAGGTGGTGAGCTTGCTTGTGACGTCGCGATATGCCTCCTGCTGCCAGCTTAGCTTCGTCAGCCGCTTCTGCTGGTTGTCTATCTTCGTCTGATAGGTGCTCATCATCGCCTGAATCATAGACTCGGTGTCATAGCCCGAGTTTATGCCGCTTAATCTCATAATGTCGCTTGCCATCGCTTAGCCCTCCTTCTTGTGAGATTTGAGCAGCGCGTTAAGTCCTGCGCTGCTTATGCGAGCAGCCTGCTGATTTGTCTGCTGCGCATCGCGAAGCTCGCTGCGGATAACCTTCACCTCTTTAGGCGCGTTTATTCCGATTTTCACTTTATCCTTGCCGACTTCAAGCAGGGTTATCTCGATATTCTCGCCGATGAGAATGCTCTCGTCCTGCTTTCGCGTTACTACCAACATATAATCATTCCTCCGCAAACAACGGGCACTTGAAATCATAGTGCTCGGACAGGATAACCTGCGCCGCGATGTTTTCCGCCGTGTTCACGATGATGGGGCAGCGAAGGTTAATAGTTGTCTTTTTGTAGTCATCGGGAACAATCGCCGCGCAGAGCACGCGGTAGGCGGACTGCTCGTTTATGTGAAGCAGCGCCATATCGTCATCGGTTATCTCAAAGCAATACTCCGGCTCAAGCTGCATTGGGTCGTATACAACAAAGCAAGGCTCGGGAGCGTCAACATTCTGAAGCCACATCGGGAAAGTATCTTCGCCCAGCGGAGAAAGCAGCGTATAGCGCTTTACGTCCTCAAAGCCGATAATGCCGTTAGGCATCGTGATAATGGTCTTCTCGTCAATCTCTGTTTCGCCGAAATCTCTTGTAATAATCTTCACTGTAAACTTCCTCCTGTCAGCCCTTTAAGTCCATTACGGGCGGTTCATAGTTGGGGTTTGCTGATGCGGGAACATATATCGGTTCGCCGACATACTCGATTTCAACGCGCGGTCTGTCGCGAACAATGAACTCAACGCTTCCCGGGATAAACTCCATCGGCAGATGGTTCTTGATGTCCCAGTCGAAATTCTGCTCGCCCATCTGATACTCGATGTTAAGCTTGCCGCCGTCAAACGTGATGTCCGCGCCCTCTTTCGGCAGAAAGTCCATTATCGTTTCTACGGTAGCGCCCGCACGCGCGTGCTGAATTGCAATCTCGCTCGGCGACATACCGCGCGCGAGCTGATTTCCGTCGCTCGCGACCTTCGCCGTGCCCTGAAACGCAATGGAAAAGCCCTCGTTTGCTTTCTGCTTGAGCAAATCACCGGTGTTCATATGCCCCTCGCCGAGACTCTTTCTCGCCTCGTAGGTGTCGATTTTAACCTGAAGCGGCTCCGCCTCCATAACGTAATTGCCGTTGCGGGTATTGATGTTCACCTTAGGCTGTCTGTCCTCCGCAAGCTCAAGCTTTGCGTTCGTGATTTTGATTTCAATCTGAATGGGAATTGTCGTAATCTGAAGAAGATTAGCGTCCATTGTCAGCACCTCCTTGCGCTGCTAGATTTACTTAATGTAGTTGAATATGCTGTTCGGAACAACCGAGCTTGCCATCTGAAGCGCCGCGTTGTAAAGCGCCTCGTAGGTTTTCATCATCGTGATTTCTTTTTCAAGGTCGGTAGCTTCGAGCGTCTTTTGCCTGTCCTTAAGGTTAAGCTCGCGGGTTTCAAAGCGCCCCGTCGTAAACTCGATGTACTCCTCGTTGCAGCCGAGGTCGGCGATTTCTACGAGAAGATTTTCCGTTGCGGTGACAATCTTGTCGATACACCCGTTCGCGTATGCGATATCTCCGTTTCTGAGCGCCTTTGCCGCGTCAAGGGTAATCTGTATGTAGTTTTTGGAGTACGCCATATTCCGCGTAAGCTCAACCGCGTTTTCTCCCTCAATCGTTGAGCCGGTTTTCACAAGTACGGTTTTTCCCTCAGCGGAAATGCGCCCGTCCGCGCTCGCCTGCGGGTTTACCTTCATATCCTTGAACGCGTCGGAAAGCGCGGTGTTAAGCGCCGCTCTGCTTGCGGCAGCGTCTGCGCCAGCTGTGAACTTTACGGTGCGGGTTTCGCCGTCGGCGGTAACGTCGATACGGTACTCCTTGCCGTCGGTCAGCGCTTCAAGGTCTATCGTGAAATCGTCGGTGTAGCCGTAAAGGTTATCTATTCCGATTTTGTTCGGCGACTTTACGTTGTTAAGAACCGTCACAGGAATTGTGCTTCCGTTACGCGTTGCGGAGATAAGCCCCTCGTCCGTCACATCGAAAGAATAGCCCTCGACATTGTTGAACGCCTCGTCAAGCTTATCCTTTATCGAGCCCATTGTGCCGTCGTATGTGAACGTAACGCTGCGCTTTTCTTCGCCCGCATACACGTCTACGATGTACTTTTCGCCGACCTTCAAATCGTCGGTGTTTATGTCCGCAAGACCGCCCTCGCTTCCGCAGCCCGTAACCTCCGCGCCGTTAAACGACACCTTAAGCGCCGACTGCGGGTCAATCTGCTGCGACTGACTGTCAACCACTATCCCTATGCCCATATCAATGTACACGTCGTTGGAATAGGGGAACGACTTGGGGTTGCTGCTCGCGTTTATCGGGACATCGTGGTAAAGCACCACGCCGTCCTGTATCCTGAACGGCTCGGGGTTGTTGCTCTCGCCGCCGAAAATCATACGCTCCGCGGTATCGGTGTTGAATATCGCGCAAAGCTCTTTCGCTTTCGTTTCAAGCTGCTGCGCGTAAACCTGCAGGTCCGTGCTTTCCTCTTTCGTGCTGTTTACCGCCGCGACAAGCGTTTCGCGAATGCCCGCAAGCTCGTCGGACACCTGAAGCAGCGAGGTTTCCGCCTCGGTGTAGAATTTATCCGCGACCTCAAGGTTCTCCTTGTACTGCGCGTTTTCGTAGAGGTTTCTTCTTACTATCAGCGCCTTTGCCGCATTAAGCGGCGACTGGCTCGCGCGGTCAAACTGCCTGCCCGACTGAATACGGTGCTCCGACTGGGTCTTGTTGGTTTTCAGGCGGTTAAGGTTGCGGTTATATCCGCGGAGAATGGTGGAATTTGTTATTCTCATTCAGCTATCCTCCTTACAAGCCGACGCGTCCCGTGCTGTTTATCAGCTTTTCAAGCAGGTCGTCGAGCGCGGTTACTATTCTCGAGGAAGCGCTGTACCACTTCTGGTAGTTCAGCATATTTATACCCTCCTCGTCAAGCTCCACTCCCGAAACATCGTCGCGCGCGTCAAGCAGCGTGTCAACCGTGGTCTGCGCCGCGTCGTATCTGCTCTGCTCGTACTGAATTGTCTGACCGAGCCTGTTGCTGACAAACGAGATGTACTCGTGGAAGCTGCCGCGGAAATCGTGCGCGTTTCCGAACGCGATATCGGGGTTTTTGAGCTGGTCAACAAGGTAGATTACGTTCGTGTTCTGAAGCGTTACGTTTCCGAGAGAGTCGGTGTGCTCGTCATAGCCGTAAACGTACATTCCCGTTGCGGGGTCAACGCTTCTGACCTGTCCTATCATCGTCGGGTTTTCCGTCCAAGCGCTGGTAACGCGGATATTTCCCGCGTTTATTACAACAGCGTCGGTTTCGGTTATCAGACCCGTAAGCGGGTCAACCGTCTGCGCGGTGAACATTCTGCGCGAGGGGTCCTCGTCGCCGCCGTTCGCGGTGTTAAACACCTTTGCAAGCGTGTTTGCAAACTCGTTTATCGCGCTCTTGAAATATGCTATGCCGTAGCTTCCGTTCTGATGACCCGTAGCATAAACGCCGTTTCCGTTTATCATATTGTCATAGCTTTTCAGAACGCCCGAGTTAAGGTTAAGCTCCGCGCCGCTTTCGAAGTACATAATCGCCTGATTGTACTCGTCGTAGTCGCGCATTATCAGGCGGTCGGTGCGGAATTTCTCGCCGTCAATAAGCTGAATTCCGCCCATCTTAACGCTGAATGTTCCGCTCGGGTGCTGCGTAACCTCGATATTTCCGTAGGTCGCAAGCTCGTCTATCATCATATTGATTTCGTCGTACAGCTCGTTCGGACCGTACTCGTCGGGGTAGTTTATTTTCTCGCGGTCAATTCTGATGTTCAGCTTGTTAATCTGCTCGCAGAGGCTGTTTACATAGTCGATTGTACCCTCAAGCTCGCCGACGTAGGTGTCCTCGACCTCGCGAAGCTGCGCGTCGTAGTCGTTGAGCAGTCGGCAGAGGTTTACCGCAGAGTTTACGGTTATTGTCGCAACCTCGCTGCTGTCGGGCTTTTCAACGGAGTAGTCCTGCATTGCGGAGAAAAACTGCTCTGTGAAATACTGAAGTCCCTCGGTGTCGAAGTTGTCAAGCACGTCCTCGATATCCGACAGCACGTTTATCGACTTGTCGGTTTCCGCCTCGATTGCCACGTTTTCGCGGTAGCGCTTGTCTATATAAATGTCGCGAATCTGCGACACGCCGTATGCGTTTACGCCCTGCCCCGTTAGGGAGAGGTTGTTCGTGTTGCTCGTCCATCGCAGCGACTTGTTGCCCGAAATGTACATCGCGTACAGGTCAACGCGCTGACGCGTATAGCCCATAGTGTTTGTATTTGAAACGTTGTTGCCCGTGATATCCATACTTTTCTGGGCAACCTGAAGCGTTCTTTTCTGTGTTTCAAATCCTAGGAATGAAGGGCGCATATTTCCTCCTAAATCTGCCTGATTACCTGCGCGGACGAAGCCCCGCCCGCAACCTTTGCGGCGTTTTTGTTGTAAGTCGAAGGCTTGTTGAGTATTCCAGCCTGCCGAACAAGGTCCTTCTGATTATCCAACTTGCGCTTTACAAGCTCGTTTGTTTCTGTGTTAAGCTCGCCGATTTTGTCGATAAGCTCCGTAAGCTGTGCGCCGAGCATTTTCATCTTCGGGCGGTAGCTCTCGGGCGCCTCCTCGATAAGCTCCGACAGCTTCTTTCCGCTTATCCCAAGCTCCGCAAACATCGCAAGCCGCTTGTCCTCCAGCGACCTGCTGCGCATAAGATACGCCTGCTCGTCGTTGAGCGAGTCGCTGAGCCAGTCGATATCGTCCTCCAGCACCTTCGTGTGCTTTTTCATAAGGAAAACCGTAAGCTCACGGTAGAAGTCTACGTCGGTTTCAAGGCAGGCTGTAACTGCCTTTGCGGTAGTTTCGTTCATTGTTTCACCCCATCAGAATGTAGGACGCAAGCTCCGCCGCAGAAATACCCTCCTCGGCAGTCTGCCTTGCCTCGGCAAGCTCCGCGGGAGTAGCGTCCGCCTGAACCGCCTGTGCAATTCTGTTCTTTTCCGCCGACAGAACCGTGTCAAAGCCGAAAACCGCCTTGTCCGTCCTCTTTTCGGCAGCAGCAGACGATGCCTTTTTCGGCGCACTGGTGCGCTGCGATTTGTATGTGTTTATTACGCTGTTAATTCCTTTTATTTCCATAGCATATTCCTCCCTGAAGATACAGTTATCCCAAGCCATACTTTACCTGTATTTATTATCGGCAGGGAGCGGCAATTTCTTTAGCAAAAACGCTGTTTTTTACGAAAAAAACAGAGCGCCGTTCGGGAAGAAAACTCCCCCCTGCGGCGCTCTGCTGATTATTCATTTTTTTGAG
>SFHN01000048.1 GCA_004555635.1 [Eubacterium] saphenum | reverse complement strand
AAACGGGTCTGCATATTTACTTATCGTTTGAAGCTTTTCGAGGTAATCCCCCTCGGTTTCATCTCTGTTATAACTACAAATTTCCTGCGAAAAGTCAAACGAATACACCCCGCCGCTTGAATCAATGAAGATACCGCTGTTGTCATACCCCCACGCGTAATTCACATAGCGGTTTATCAGTATAATCTCGTTTTCGGGCAGTTCAAAGCTCAGTACTTCGCTTTTGTGGAATGTGCAGGCGGAGAACAACGCTGTGAGAAGTGCCAGAACTGCTGACGCAAAAGCTTTCATAGTATGTCCTTTCATAATCGCTCACCACCCGCGAATTTCAAAGCTGCGCTCCGCTTCGTTTACGGGGAGAGCCTTCGATTTTATGTCGGTTATGTCGATGTAGCTGCCCGCGGCGATTTTCCCAATCATCTCGTCGATTGCAGCGCGCTCGCCCTGAACCTCGCACAAAACGCTCCCGTCGCTTTGGTTTTCCACCCTGCCCGTAAGCCCGAGCGCATTCGCCGCGTGATATGCGCGGTAGCGGAAGCCGACACCCTGAACCCGCCCGTAAAACCGCAGCTCAAGGCGGACAATTCCGCCCGTCATACCGTAAACTCCGCCGCGCTGTTTTCTGCAACGAGCCTGTATTTTCCTGCGGGAAGTTCGCCGTAGGGCGTTATGTCGTAGGTTATCTCAAACGTGCCGCCCGCTTCCACAATAAACGCGATATCCTCGAACGCAAGCTGCGTTGCTGTCGGAATGTCGTACCACTCGCCCGAAACCTCCGCCTGAACCGAGAAGTATTTTCCGACCGCTTCTTCCTCGGCGCCGTTGTTCGTCAGCGAGCAGGAGAATTTGTTTCCTTCCTGGGACACTATCGCAAGCTCGATATTCTGCGGCTCAAGCTCCGCCGCCTTGTTCAGAAAGCGCGTGTCCCATACGCCGTCCTCAAGCGCAAAATAGCGGATAGCGGGGAAGGTTATCCCGTCAAATGTGTAGCCCTCGCTGATTTCCGCCTTTCCGAAAAGGTAGGAGATATCCTTGCTTGTTTTGAAAACCTCGCCGTCAAGCGAAACCCAGTACCCGTTGCAGAAAACTCCGCCGACCTCCTTTTGAAGCTCGCTGCTGTGACAGGTCACACCGTAAAATGGTGCGGGAAGCTCGGAGATGTCAACGTCTCCCGCCTTTTTTAGCTTTGCGGAGTTGAACTCGTCAACAAGGTTTTCCCTATCGTCAAACACCCAGCCAACGCGGGTGTTTTCGCCGTTGTAGTAGTATATTTCGAGCGCGCTGCTGTCGGGCGTTGCGCCTTTCAGGGGAGTGTTTTTTTCATAAGCGCAGCCGGTTGTCAGCGCCGCTGCGGCAAGAATAAGTGCAAGTGCTTTTTTCATAGTGTTCTCCTTTCCGTTATTGGAATTTGAATATAATACAAAGCAGCCGCGAAAAAGGTTGCAATAATTTTGTAAAATCACGCTGATTATCGCGGCGCTTTCTTTTTCAGAATGCCGAACGCGGTTACGAACAGCGTCAGCAGTTCCGCCGCGGGAAACGCGAGCCACACGCCCGTTATGCCGAGCAAAGCGCTTAGCAGAAAAGCGAACGCCGTAATCGCCGCAAAGCCGCGGATAATCGACGCGTAAAACGCCGCCGCAGCGCGTTCTGTTGCGCTTAGATACCCCGTGCCGACAATGTTAAGCCCCGCGAAAATGAATCCCGTGAAATACAGCCGAATGCCTGTTTCCGCGAGCGCCGCAAGCTCCGCCGAACCCTCGCTGTTAAACAGCATAGTCATCTCGGGCGCGAACAAAAGCGCCGCCGCCAACATTATCACCGACAGGCACAGCGCCGTCCCTGTTGCAAGCGAAAGCAGCTGCTTTTCGTCCACTTTTCTGCCCTCGGCGTATGCGCGACTGACAAGCGGCTGCGCGCCCTGTGAAATGCCGTTAAACACGGCGCAGCAGACTATCGAGTAGTTTGCGATAACGCCGTATGCGGCAACGGCGGAGTTGCCCGAGATAGAAAGCAGTACGAAGTTAAGCACCGTTGTCGTAACGCCCGAGGAAATCTCTCCGACAAACGCCGCCGCGCCCAGCTTGCAGGAGCTTAGGAGCAGCCGCACTGACGGTAAAACGGGCTTTAAGCGTATAGTATTTTTCTTCGAGAAGAAATGCAGCGAGCAAATCGCAATGCTGATTGTCGGGGAAATTCCCGTTGCGAGCGCCGCGCCGCGCATTCCCATTCCGAGCGGGAACATAAACAGGTAGTCGAGCACTACGTTTGAAACAGACGAGGTGAGCGTTGCTGCCATAGCAACAGCGGGCGCGCCGTCGTTTCGCACAAACGCGTTGAAAACGTGGTTAAGGATAAGGAACGGCGAAAACAGCATAAACGTCATAGTGTACGGCGCACCGACCGCGACAATTTCCTCGCTTCCGCCGAAAAGCCGCACAATTCCCTCGGGAAACAGTCCGCCCGCCGCCGAAAAAAGCGCTCCCGCCGCAAGCCCCCATTCCACCGCGTTTGCAAAACAGCGCTCCGCTTTTTCCTCGCCGCGTGCGCGAAGAATTGTAAAGCGCGTTGCCGAGCCTACTCCGAGCATAGCGCCGATTGCAAACAGCAGGCTGTACACGGGCAAAACGAGATTCAGCGCAGTAAGCCCGTTTTTCCCCTCGGCAAGCGAGATAAAAAGCGTGTCCGCAAGCACATAAAACGACACGCCGAGCATTCCGAGGGAATTAAGCGAAGCGTATTTTGCAAAGGTTTTTACCGTTTTCAATAGTTCACCGCCATTCACATTAAAGCCGTGCGCTGTCAGCGGCAGCGCACGGCGGATATGTATTCATATGGTATCGTATTGTGTATTTCACATAAGCGGCTTGAACGTAATCTCGGCGTTATCGATTGTCGCCTTGCAGCGCGAGAGGGGAGTGTTTATGTTCGTTAGGCAGTCGTTTATCCGAAGCGTAACTCCGGGGAAAAACGCTTTTCTTACCGATACGGTAAACGTCTGCTGAACCATAAGCGCCTCGTTTATCCGCTCAATGCGGTTTGACGCTTTGCGAATTTCCTGCTGAACCTTAAGCTTGCTGCGAATGACGTCGGTTCTCATCTGCTCGCGCTCGGGGGACAGCTTTGCGGTTTTCGCAAAAGCGGTTAGCGCTTCAAGAATTTTGTTCATACCGTCAAGCTTGCTTTCAAGCTCGGGAATAGTGCGCTGAAGTGTATCGCGCTCCTCGGAAAGGATTGCGTTGTTGCCGACGGTTACAAGAGTGCGGACATAGCTTTCCGAGCCGATTGTCCCCGCCTCGATATCGTCAAGTGCGGTGTATTTTCCGCCGACCATAATGCCCTTTGCGGTAGCGTTAATCTTGCCGCCGCTGTAAACCTCGCCGCCGATAAACGAGCCGCTTTCAACGTAGGTGTCCGAGCGGACAACGCTGTTTTCGCAAAAGCCCATTCTGATTTCGCCCGTCGCCTGAACCTTCGCATTGACGCAGCCCGTGCGCACGGTTATGCTTCCGTCTGCGGTAAGCGTTGCGCCGACAACCAAGCCGTTCACAACAATGTTCTTCTTCGAGGTTACGGAAAATCCCTCAGAAACGCTTCCTCTTATTGTTACGTTGCCGATAAAGTCGATGTTTCCGATAGATACGTCTATGTCGTCGCCGATAACAAGTTCCTCGTCAACAATAAATTTGCCGCCGTCAAAGCGCAGATTGCCGTCAATCGAAGCGATAATCCGCGTTCCCTCGTCGGTCAGCTCGGTGCCTTTTCCGACACCGTAGGTCGCGGGAACGCCTTTTTTCTGCGGGACAGGTCTGCCCATAAGGTCTTTTCCCGGAGTGCCTTCCGTCGGCAGGGTAATCTCTGCGATAACCGTGCCGCGCGTTATGTTGCGCACTAATCCGAGATTTCGGAAGTCAACCGTTCCGTCCTCGTTCTCGACGGGGGCAAGCGTGTTGTCCGTACTGAAAAGATAGCGTATATCGCCGTTTTCGCCGTTTTCGGGCGGAGTAAAACGCGCAACGCACACGCTCTCGTCGTAATGTTTTGACTCAACGAGCTTTCGCACCGAGTTTTCGTTTATCCCGTAGGACACGTTTTTCACCTGAAGCGCGGCAATCGCCTTTTCAAACGTCATTTCCGTTCCGCCGTTTTGCGGCGCGGAAATCGTCATAAACGCGGTCGTATAGTTGGGGTCAACGGAAATCTCTGCAGCCGCGTGAACGGGAATTTTTCTCTCGGTCTGCTCTGTCATCAAAATCACCTCCGGTGAGATGTACAAAATGCTGTTATCGCTAAATATATTATAACACATTTCACATTTTTGTCAATACATTCTGCCTTTTTGGCGATAATGGCAAGGAACACTCCGACAATACGGGCATTTCATCAAATAGTGTGCCGTTTTCTTTCGATAATATTACACGGGCAGCCATCAGCGCTTTTTCAAGTCCGATAACCGCAACAGCAATGTCGGTTTGTAATTCTCGGCATTTCAGGACAGGCTTATTCCCGTATAGAAATTCTCCCTGTAATACTTTGTCGTAATATCAACCTCTTTTACCGACGTGCCGGGCATAAGGCAGGCAACCATCTTCCCGCCGCCGATATATATTCCGCCGAAGCCTGCTGCGGTTTTTTCCTCGTTATAGAAGAACACGAGGTCGCCCGCTTTCAGCTTGTCGTAGTCAATCTGCTCGCCCATTGCCGCCTGCGCGCCCACTCCGCGCGGGCAGGTGATATAGCCGTTGCTGCGAAGAACATAGTAGATGAAGCCCGAGTTGTCAAAGCCGTCGGGCGTGTCGCCGTTGTCAACAAACGGAGTGCCGATAAGCGACTGCGCAAGCGAGATTACCGCGTCCGCCTCGGGCGCAATAATTTCAGGCTCGCTCGTTTCGCTGATGTCGGGCGTCGCGGTAGTGCTTTCCGAAGGCTCCGTCGCGGGGGGCAGAGGCTCTGTCTGCGGCTCGGAGGAGGAAACGTCGGGCAGCGTGTCGGAAACGGAGCTTAGCGGCTCGCTGTCGGGATTAGGGTCGTTGTGCGGCCGCTTTTTCGCAAGGCTAACAAAAACAACGCCGCAGATAATTGCGAGAGCGATTACGGTTACAATGATGATAAGAAGAATGTTATTTTTCATATTTTCCCCCTTTTCGGACGTCAAACAGGGCATAGCTGTCTATTTATATGCTATGTATATATTATACAATATCCCGCGCGGAAAATTCAACAACAAAACGGTTACAATTTGTTTACAATTCGGTTACAGATTTTTCGCGCGCTTTCCCCAAAAGCCGCGCTATTTGTTCGGAACAACCGAAATCCTGTCGTCAACAATTGTGACGCTGCTGCGCTTTACCTCCTCGGTGATATCGAGCGTCAGGAAGTTTATGCAAAACCGTGCTCCGGGATAGATTGTGCCCGTGCATTTCGCCATAAGCGCGTCCTTGTTTCGTATGTCGTTGTCAAGCTGCTCTATAAGCTGCACAAGCTCCTTCATTCGCATTCCGTAGATAAGCTTGTTCTGCGTTTCCGCCTTGATTTGCTGCTGCTGCGCGGCGTTAAGCTCGCCCTGCGTCTGCTTGCGGTGTTTGAGGTATTCGATGTTCTTCTGCGCGCTGTTGCAGATTTCGCTCGCCTGCGCAAGCTCTGCCTCCGCCTTTCGTTTCCGCGCAAAAAGCACCGAGCCGTCGCCGATGTTTATTTCGGTCGTGGTGTATTTCTCCGAGCCGATTATTCCCGCGGTAACGTCGTGCATAGCGGTAAGCTTTCCGCCAAGGATAACGCCCTTGCTGCCGCGCGCGGTGAGCGTGCCGAAGCAGAAAATATCGCAGAACGCAAACTGGTTTCCCGAAATGTTTCCCTTGGAATTGATGTGCGAGTTTTCGCAGAAATTAAAGTTCGCGTCGCCCCCGCATTCTACCGTTGAGCTTAGGCAGCCGCCTGCAATTTTGACATTTCCTCCTGCGGTAATATGCCCGCCGAAAACCGTTCCGTCAATCTTCACGTTCTTGCCCGCGTTTATCGTAAAGCCCTCCTGAACATCACCGCGGATATGAACATCGCCGAAAAAGTTGATGTTTCCGACGGAGATATCGAGGTCGGCGTTTACGATAACCGTGTCCTCTACGATAAAGCGCCCGCGACCGAAAACTATATGCCCGTCAACGGCGGAAACCATCGACTTGCCGTCGGCGGTTATCAGCGTGTTCTTTCCGAGCGGCGGAAGATAACACGCACCGGGCTGCGCGGGGATAGCCTTGCCGAAAACGTTCATTCCCGGCTCGCCCGGGGTGGGCGGGGTTATGTCAGCGATGATGTCGCCCTTTTTTATCGGGGTTATCGAGTTAAGTTCGCGGAAGTTCGCAATGCCGTATTCGTCCTGCTGCGGTGTCAGCTTAACATCCTGCGGAAAGCGGTAGGAGAAGTGTCCGTTTTTGCCGTTTCGCGGCGGGATTGCTCTCGCAACGCAGATTGACGTTTCGAAAACGTTAGCTTCTACCATATCGCGTATGTCAAAGTCGTCTATTCCCGCGATTACGCCGTGCTTTTTGAGCTGGTCCATAACGTCCTGCACGGTGACAGCCTTTCCGCCGTTCTCGGGCGGATAAAGCACCATATTCGCGAGATTGCCCTCGGGGTCTGTGGATATTTCAACGCGCCCGTTTATCGGCTTGCTCTTTCGTTTTTCTTTGCCGGACGAAGCCGGTGCGGGCATTTCCGTTCCCTTTAAGGATTCGTCAAAAGCCATAAGGCTCACCGCCTTTCTGCCGCTGCGGAAACTGCCAAAAGCGGCTTATGCGTTATCGCGCGCTTTTCGCAACGCGCGTAGTTTATGTGTTTTCGATAATTTTGGGAACATCCGCAAGGCTGTCTGCAACCGCATAAACCAGCCTCAGAAGCTCCTCGTCGGGCTGCGTCAGGTCGGGAACCATAACCGTTTTGCACCCTGCGCCCGCAGCGCTTCTTACGCCGTTCGGCGAATCCTCAAGCGCCATACATTCGCTCGGCAAAAGTCCTAGCTGCTGCGCCGCGTATATGTATATGTCGGGCTTCGGCTTGCCGTTTTCGACCATCGTTGCAGAAATCACCCGCTGAAAACGGCTGTACACGCCAACCTTCGTGAGATAGTCTTTCGCCCTGTCTATGTCCGTCGCAGTAGCAACCGCGGCGGGAATGTTATGCTCATTCAGATAGTTAAGCAGCTCGCAGAGCCCGCGTTTCGATTCAAGCGGGTGAAGGCTAAGGTGCTGTGCCATAAGCTCCATTCTGCGCGCGCGGATTTCGCGGTAGCTGAAACTCTCCCCTAAAACGCTTTGCAGATACGGCTCGGCGAATTTTCCTGCAAGCGAGCGGATATTCAGCGCGTGCTCGCGCTTCATCGGAAAGCCGGCTTCGTTTGCCGCCTGAACCCAGTATTTGACAAGCAGCTTTTCGGTGTCGAGAATAAGCCCGTCCATATCAAAAATAACTGCCTTAATCATATTTAACCTCTGATAATCCTATTTTTACTCTCAAAATAACTATTCAGCCCATTATATTGATTATACCATATCCGCAGGATATGGTATAATTGTCCGATACGCACGGAGTTCGCCACAGGCGAACGAATGTGCGAGGACAGTGAGATAATGTATAATTGTCCGATACGCATGGAGTTCGCCACAGGCGAACGGATGTGCGAGGACATTGAGATAATGTATAATAAACGCTTGCGTTATTATACCATATCCTGCGGATATGGTATAATTGTCCGATACGCACGGAGTTCGCCACAG
>SFHN01000047.1 GCA_004555635.1 [Eubacterium] saphenum | reverse complement strand
CGTGATAACATCGGACTTCGGCAGGGTAATCTCCGTCTTTGCGCCGGTAGCGGTGTCGGTGGTAACGCTCTTAGCGTAGTCGGATACGGACAGCACCTTAACTCCGCCGATAGCAGTGGGAGCGTTCTCGCGCAGACCGCTCATAATCTCCTTCATACGCTCCATACCGCTTGCGCCCTCGCAGGTGAAGTTGTCGAGCGCATTGAAGTATACGCCGTACTCGTCGTACATTCTCTTTCTCGCTTCGATAAGGGAAATGCCCTTTGTGCGGTAGAATGCAGCCATCTCGCAGATAAGCATAGACGCAACAACCGCGTCCTTATCGCGGACATATCCGCCCGCAAGGTAGCCGTAGCTCTCCTCAAAGCCGAATATGTAACGGTTCTCCTCGCCCTTTTCCTCGAGGAAGCCAATCTGCTCGCCGATAAACTTAAAGCCGGTAAGCACCTCGCGCAGCTCTACGCCGTACTTTGCACAGATAGCGCGGGTTATGTTGGTGGTAACGATAGTCTTTACGGCAACGGGGTTCTTCGGCATTGTGCCAAGAGCGATACGCTCCTTGCAGATGTACTCGAGAAGCAGCGCGCCAACCTCGTTTCCGGTGAAAAGCTCGTACCGGTCGCCGTCGGGAACCGCAATGCCTACACGGTCGCAGTCGGGGTCGGTTGCGAGAAGCAGGTCGGGCTGCTCCTTTGCGCACAGGTCAAGACCGCGCTGGAGAGCCTCCTTGATTTCGGGGTTCGGGTAGGGGCAGGTCGGGAAGTTTCCGTCGGGAAGCTCCTGCTCGGGAACAACGACAACGTTCTTCACGCCGATTTCGCTGAGGATACGGCGAACGGGCTTGTTACCCGTGCCGTTGAGGGGGGTGTATACAACCTTTAAGCCGCTGTCTGCGACAAGGTCGGTGTGAAGCCCCTGCTCGAGCACCTTCTTGTAATACTCGTCGATAACGTCGTTTCCGATGTAGGAAATCATACCGTCGCAGAGCGCCTTTTCAAAGTCAACCGACTTTACGCCCTCGAAAATGTCGATGTTGTTGATTTTCGCAAGAACAGCGTTTGCCGCATCAAGAGTAAGCTGGCAGCCGTCCGCGCCGTATACCTTGTAGCCGTTGTATTTCGCGGGGTTGTGGCTCGCGGTGAGCATAATGCCCGCGCCGCAGCCAAGCGCTCTTGTCGCCCAAGAAAGCATAGGAGTCGGCATAAGCTCGGAGTAGATATGCACCTTAATTCCGTTTGCGGCGAGAACCTCTGCGGCGCTCTTTGCAAAGTAGGTGGACTTTATGCGGCTGTCGTAAGAAATCGCCACGGACTTCTCCGCGCCGCTTGAAAGAATGTACTCCGCAAGACCCTGCGTAGCCTTCTTAACGGTGTAGACGTTCATTCTGTTTGTGCCCGCGCCGATAACGCCGCGAAGTCCGCCCGTGCCGAACTCAAGGTCGCGGTAAAAGCGGTCGTTCTTTGCATCCTCGTCGTTTGCTACGGACTGAAGCTCCGCCTTAAGGTCGGGGTCAGCGCAAGCCTTTTCCATCCACAGGTCAAATGCCTTCTGTATATCTGCCATAGTAGTTTCCTCCCTAAAGAAATTTTATGCTAACCGAATGCCTGACAAATATTCTTATACATTTTCATTATAGCATAACACCGCCGAGAATGCAAGGAGATTTTCCACGACATTTTGTAGGAAAATTTCACATACAACCCCGCCGCGTTGAGCAAATTTGCCGAAAGGCAGTTTTTCGGGCAGAAAATGCAATAACTAAAGCATTTTCTTATTGCAGGAGAGGTTGTTTTGTGCTACAATACAGAAAAAACAACGGAGGATTTTGCTATGCCTAACCCTTATTTACCCTCTTGGGAATATATTCCCGACGGCGAGCCGCGCGTTTTCGGCGACAGGATTTACGTCTACGGTTCGCACGACCGCGTTGACAGCATTGATTTCTGCGACTACAAGCTGAAGGTGTGGAGCGCTCCGCTTTCCGACCCGAAAAACTGGGTGTGCCACGGCGACGCTTTCCGCACGCGCGACGGAGAAACCCCGTCGGACGTTGACTGGACGGACAACCTGCTGTTTGCGCCCGACGTTGTTGAGCGCGGCGGGAAGTATTACCTCTACGCGTACATTGTCGGCGCGAAGGGCTGCGTCGGCGTCAGCGACAGGCCCGAGGGACCTTTTTCGCTGCTTTCGACATATGTGTACGATATCCCCGACCACTACGACAACGGAACGTTTATCGACCCGGGTGTTCTTGTGGACGACGACGGGCGCGTTTATGTCTACTGCGGATATCTCGGCAGCTATATGTGCGAGCTAAAACCGAATATGTACGAGGTCGTTGACGGAAGCTACAAGACGGACATCATTCCCACCGAACAGCCGCACGAGTTCTTCGAAGCTTGCTCGCCGCGCAAAATAGGCGATACCTACTATCTGATTTACTCCCCGAAAAGAGGAAGCCGCCTTGACTACGCAACCGCGAAATTGCCGACAGGACCTTTTGAATACCGCGGCACTATCGTGGACAACGGCATAGACTACCCCGGCGGAAACAACCACGGCTCCGTCTGCCTTATAAACGGGCAGTGGTACATCTTCTACCACAGAATGACAAACGGCACGATTATGTCGCGGCGCGGCTGCGTCGAGCGCATTGAAATTCTCCCCGACGGCACAATTCCGCAGGTGGAGATGACGTCGCTCGGCTTTGATGAGGCGCTTAATCCCTATCAGCCGACGGCGGCGGATACCGCGTGCGTGCTTCGCGGCGGGTGCTATATCACCGAGCGGGATATTTTCTCGCGAATGATTGTGCACATCACCGACGGCTGCGAGATGGGCTGGAAATACTTCGACTTCGGCGAGGATTTTTCCTCAAAGACAATGGGAATACGCATAAAAATACGCGGCACCGGCAGCCGCGGTGTTATCGGTGTGTATGCCGACAGCACCGATGAAACGGCGCGTATCGGAGAGGTCAGCTTCGGTGAGGGCGACGCGGTTTTGTCCGCAAAGGTAAAGGCGCTTAGCGGGCGGCACGCGATTTACCTGAAAGCGGAGTCGGGCTATGAGGGCTGGTACGCCGAGAATATGAAGGGCAGAGAGCTGTTTATGCTGGAGGAATTCGTGTTCGTGAAGTAGCACAAAATCAACGCAAGACTAAAGGGAGAAGCCACAAGCCTACCCCATTAGGCTTATCGAACAACCTATTCGCGAAGCAATTTGGTTTTCGCTTCCTTTTGACACAAAAGGAAGCGGGGTGTGGGGCAGAGCCCCACCACTCTGCGCGAAGCGCAGCAAACGCGTTCAAAAGCGCTAAAGGGGTTTGGGGGAAAACAAGAGTTTTCCCCCAACATTTTTGATGGCTCAATGCCATCAAAAATGAAAAAAGACGTTTTAATAAGCTGAGGAGAAGAGTTTACCCTACGGTTTATGTTTTGGGCAGCATACCAAACAAGAATATAAAAACGGTGTAAATACGCCCTGCCCCCGCGCGCTCCGCATCGGTTGAAAACTAATGTTTATGTTGAATACTTTGTTGAATGTTTTTTGTGAATAATACACAAGAGCCGCCCGCTGCGTCTTAGAATTATTCTCCAAAAAACAGAAATTGACCGCTTGAAAAGCAAAAAAGTAAAATTTCTGTTGACTGAAAAGTATTTTTTGGCTATACTAGTAACAAGAGATGAAGCAAAAGCCCATCTCGTTTATCATAGATTTTTCATAGAGCAAAAGAAACGACAAGCTGCTTGACAAAGCAATTTCTTATCGGAGGTAATGTATCATGTGCATGAAAGACATCGAAGTAACAAATCAGGTTGGTTTACACGCAAGACCCGCTACATTCTTCATCCAGAAGGCAAACGAGTATAAGTCCTCTATCTGGGTTGAGAAGGAAGAGCGCAGAGTAAACGCAAAGTCCCTGCTCGGCATCCTCTCACTCGGTATCGTAGGCGGCGCAAAAATCCGCATCATCGCTGACGGCTCTGATGAGCAGCTCGCTGTTGACGGTCTTGTAAAGCTCGTTGAGAGCGGCTTCGCTGAGTAATCGGCTTTATTTTCCTGAAATTTAAGCCGCGCTGCGGCATACGGGGCAGAATCGGCAAAGCGCCGTTTCTGCCTCTTTTTTATTATCAATACAGATTTCCACGGAGGAAAAAATGAAAAAGCTGTTGTTAAGCTTATTTTTAGCGGCGGGCTGCCTGCTTTGCGGCTGTATGCAGAAAATGCCCGAATACTACAACGACATCAAAAACGCAAAGGAGCTTTACGAAAAGCTCGACAGCGGCAGGATAACTATGACAGATTTGTCCTCGGGCGAGGACATTATGGAGTTCTCGTTTATGATAAACAAGCGGGACGAGATGGTGTTCAGCTACGCTTCGCACGGCGGCGAGGGCGAGGAGCGCGCGTTCAGCGATGGCGGGCAGTTTTTCTACAAGCAGGCGGAGGACGACGGCTGGCGCGTTATCCCGCCCGACGACGAAAGCTACGCCTACAACCTGTACAGCCGCACCTACCGTTACCCCTACGCACGCGGAAGCCTGTTCTTCCTTGACGGAACGTCTGTCGAAAGCGTGTTCTCAATCGGCGGCAGCGACGGGCCGCTGCAAATCACCTACGTCTACGACCCCGAAAAGCTGAACAGCTTCGCCGCAGGGCAGCTTGACAACGTGAGCGCGTTTTCGGCGCTTACGGCGGTGTATGAGCTTGACGCAGACGGGTACATCACCTCAATGACCGAAACGGGAACGGTGACCGATGCCGAGGGCATAACCACCGAGGTGAACATAAAAATCACCGTGTCGGATATGAACGCGGTGTACGATATCCCCTACCCCGTTGATAATCTGATCAATGAATAAGCGCCGAAAGTACGATTTTAGGCTGATATTATATTTGGGGCGCTTTTCGATGATTGAGGGATAAAGCGGTAATCGGCTTATCGGAATTTGCCGAGTGCCTTTTGCGATAGGTTCTGTCCGTGAGTAGAAACGATATAAGCGAAAGGTTTTCTCACGGGCTTGGGGATAGGGGCGCTGCTTTTGCAGAGAGTGCGCATATACTTTACGACCATAATTACAGAACGGCAGGAGCTATTCCTGCCGTTTATAATTTTGCCGCCTTATCGGGTTTTGCTATTCTAATGTTGCCCCGCTTTGGGCGAAGCATTTTTTTACGCCTGCGCACAGGTTTTTTGTGCAAAAATGCCAAAACGCAAAACTCCGATTGTGAAAAACAGATGAAAAAACATCGTCAGAAGTTACAAAACGGTTACAAAAAGGTTGCAATTGCTTTTTTATTATGGTATACTTAAAAAGTGGCAAATGCTTCAAAATAAGACAAGGAGGAGTTATGAGCAAAAAACAAAACAAATCCGACATTAAAGCAAATAACGCTGCAAGCGCGGCAGACAATATACGACATTTTAGCATTATCGAAAAAATCTCCGACCTCGGCGAATACTTTTTCATAGCCCTGATGACCGCTGCGGGCTTTGTCGGCGGCATTCTGATGGTTGCGCTGAAAAAGGTGTGGCTGATGCTGAAAAAATTAGGCGCGTTTGCCGCAAAGGGGCTGAAGCGCTTCGGCGTGTTTATCGCAAAGCCGTTTGTGCGCTACTTTAAGGCGTTTTCCCTCGGCAAGACGGAAATGAAAATCGCTTTCCGCGAAAATGGCTTCTTTAAGGGCTGCTTGGAAATTTTCAGGGTCACGGGGCGCATTCTTTTCGGAAAGCGCGGCGTTCTGGTTACACTATGCAACTACGCGCTGCCTGTTATCAGCTGCATTTTCCTTATTAACATAATCTCCTATGCGAACAATATGACCTACGCGCTAAAGCTCACCGTAAACGGCGATTTCTTCGGCTATGTAACCGACGAAGCGACCTTTACCGCCGCCGAAAAAATGGTGCAGCAGCGCATAAACTACACCGGAAGTACACAAAACGCCGTGTCGTTTGAAGCAGAATATGAGCTTGAAATGGTCGGGCAAAACCCTACGCTCACGAAGTATCAGCTTGCGAACAACCTGCTTGCTTCGCTTGACGCGACGGTGGAAAACGGCTACGGAATGTACATAGGAAACTCGTTCTACGGCGCGCTTCGCGACAAGGAGAAGATTGAGCAGACGCTGGAAGAACTGCTGGACGTTTACCGCACCGGCGCGGAGAACGAAACCGTGCAGTTTGAAACGCCGATTACGTTTGAGCCGGGGCTTTACCTTACGGACAGTATGGTAAGCGAAAGCTCGATAATCCGCCTGATTACCTCGAAAAAGTCCGTCGCGGCGTATTACACCGCGGTCGAGGGCGACTCGCCATACGGAATCGCGACAAAGCTCGGTATGACAATGGCGGAGGTCGCAAGGCTTAACCCCGGATTCTCGGAAAACACCGCCGTTTTCGTTGGCGACAAGTTCCTGATGAATCAGGAGGAGCCGTTCCTTGCCGTCACGGTAACACGCACGGAAACCTACCTCGAGGACACCCCCTACGAAACGCAGTACGTTGATGACAGCACGCATTACGAGGGCAGCACGACAGTGTCGCAGCTCGGCGTTTACGGCAGCGATTCTGTAACGGCTGATGTGTCCTACATAAACGGCATAGAGGTGCGCAGGAAGGAGCTTTCACGCCACACGATTACGGAACCTGTGCCGAAGATTATCGCGGTCGGCACAAAGCCTATCCCGCCGAACTCCAACATTAGCATACAGAACGTAAACGGTCAGTTCTACTGGCCCGTGGGAAGCGCAACGGGCGGCAAAATCAGCGAGATGGTTTATGCCCGCGGCGGCTATTGGGGTCATAAGGGAATCGACATCGTGGACTATTACGGCTCGCCGATTGTTGCGGCGGATTCCGGAAAGGTTCTTGTTTCGCGGTGGTATTACGACTACGGCTACTGCGTAATCATTCAGCACGAAAACGGCCTTGTTACCGTATACGGTCATATGAGCTACCTGCGCGTGTCCGAGGGACAGTATGTAACGCAGGGACAGCAGATAGGCGATATGGGCGCAACGGGACAGGCAACAGGCACGCACCTGCACTTTGAGATAAGACGCGGCGGTATCAGCGGCACAAAGCTGGACCCGATTGACTACCTGCCGTGGCACCAGAGAGCGCCGTGGTGCGTAGAGTATTACTAAATTGCAACCGGCGGAAGTGTATTGCTTCCGCCGGTTTTATATTTTGCTTGCCGAAGTAAAGCCGCAGGTCACAAGCCCGCAAGCATACAAAATGCGTTGGCAATATGCTGCGCGCTGAAAAATGCCGCTCGGTATCAAAATAACCGAGCCGCAAACATAGGGCAATACCGCATAATTATTGCCGTGCGATTGCGCCGTCAGATTTATAGTGCGTTCGCCTCAGTTGCGCAGCGTCCTTGCTGCGCTTTTGGCGAACGCCTTCCGACATCGTGTCATAGTGCGTTCGCTTCTGTTGCGCAGCGTCCTTGCTGCGCTTTTGGCGAACGCCTTCCGACATCGTGTCGTAGTCAGATTGTATAATGAGGACGAAGTAATGCTGTGCACGGCTGCCCTTTGTTGTGCGGCATGGACGCAGCCCAACAGAGGACAACGGCAGTTGCCGGTAATTGTGCGGTATTGCCATAGTATAACCCCGCTCTCTCAGCCTGCGGACAACTTTCAGAGAGCGGGGCTTTTTTCGGATATGCGGAGCGTTACTGCTTGTCGGAAGCGTCGGAGTCGCTGTCGTCGTATATTACAACGTCCTCCTCGGTTTCCTTCTTTTCGAGGTCGATGTTGAACTTCTCCTTCGCCTTTTTCTTTATCCTTGAAATAACAACGCCGATAACAGCGCCCGCTGCCACAGCGACACCCGCAACTATCTGAATT
>SFHN01000046.1 GCA_004555635.1 [Eubacterium] saphenum | reverse complement strand
GTCGCGCTCTTTGCGTCTGTACGGAAGTCATACTCCAGAATACCGTCGAGCTGTCTTTTCAGCTCTTCCTTTGTGAACGGGGATTTCATTGTTCAACTGCTCCTTCCTTTATCCTGCGGCAAAAGCCGCCCTATTAGCTGTGAAATACCTGCGCCGAATGCCGTAGTTTTCTTTACAGGGCATAGTACTCACAATAATACGTTATAATTATACTCCATTTTCCAAGAGATTGCAATATATTTCCCGCATTACTGTTATATAAGCCAAAATGTTTTTGTTTTCTTTGGATTTTTTATACAAAATTTCTACCGAAATTCCGTGCATAATTACCACTTATTTCCTATTTTGTACCAAACCACCCTAACACTTGCGCCCGCCGCCGCATATATTGATAGTGACCGACAGCCCATTTGGGATAGTCAGGACTAACAGTTTAAGGGAGCGATTTGTTTTGGACAGCTTTACAATATATATGAAAAACTTCACGCACGCGCAGAAAGCGTACAGATTCCTTACGGGAAAGCGGATTTCGTGCAGAGTAGAGCGCAGCTTTGGGCGGGGACAGGGCTGCGGCTTTGTCCTTAGAGTAACGGGCGGTGCCGACAGAAATGAGGTCTGCGCGCTGCTTTCCGATATCGGTGTCAGCTGTGATATATCTTGACAACGCCGCGACAACCTACCCAAAGCCCCCGCAGGTCTACCGCGTATGGCAGAACGCTATGACAGCCTTCGGCGCAAACCCCGGCCGCGCGGGCTACCGCTTTTCCGCCGCGACAAGCGAGGCGGTTTACGCCGCAAGAGAACGCTGCGCAGCGCTTTTCGGCGCACAGCCCGAAAACACCGTGTTCACGCTCAACTGCACCCACTCGCTGAACTTCGCGATAAAGGGACTTGCGCGGCGCGGCGGGCATTTCGTCTGCTCGGATATGGAGCACAACGCCGTTATACGCCCAATACATGCAGCGGCAGAGCATTTCGGCGGCAGCTATACCCTGTTCGAGGTGACGGAGGACGAAGAGCAGACCGTGCGCGGCGCCGAGCGCGCGATAAAGCCCGACACCTGCTGCTTTGTCTGCACGGCTGCAGGGAACGTTTCGGGGCTTCGCCCGCCGATAAAGGCGCTCGCGGAACTTTGCCGCAAAAGGGGCATTCCGTTTGTGCTGGACGCGGCGCAGGGCGCGGGGACTATCCCGATAACGGTTGGAAACGGGGTGAGCTTCGTCTGCGCGTCGGGTCACAAGGGGCTTTACGGGCCGATGGGTACGGGGCTTCTCATCTCCGACGGGAGCCGCCCGCTTAACACGATAATCGAGGGCGGCACGGGAAGCACCTCGGAGAGCATTCTTCAGCCGGAGTTTACCCCCGACCGCTTTGAAAGCGGGACGATAAACACCGCTGGCGCGATTGCACTCGGCGCGGGCGCGGCATTTGTTGCGCAGAAAACCCCCGCCGCGATACTGAAGCACGAGCTTGCGCTCTGCCGTCGCTTTTGCTCGGGAGCAAGGCGGCTGCCGCAGGTCGTGCTGTACAACAACATCACGGACAGAAACGACGGGCTTTATGCGCCCGTGGTTTCGTTCAACCTGCTCGGAATGCCGTCAACGGAGTGCTCCGCAAGGCTAAGCAATATGGGAATTTATCTGCGAGGCGGGCTTCACTGCGCCCCCCTTGCGCATAAAAAGCTCGGAACGCTCGACACGGGCACGGTGCGGTTTGCGCCGTCGGTCTTTTCCTCGGAGAGCGACGTTGACGCACTGCTTGCCGCTCTGCGAAGGTTGTCTTGATTTTTTCAGCGCCGTTTGAAACGCGGCGCGAATTTTTTTGCCAATAACACGGCTTACCCCTTGAAAAACAGCTCGGGAAATGATATAATATAATTAACTATGGAGCAAAATGCTTCCTATATTATACGAAAGAAGGACACAAAAATGGCAGACACTATGCAAGGCTTGAAAAGAACCTGCTACTGCGGCGAGGTTACGCTGGAGATGGGAGAGGCTGTTGTCGGAGGATTTGTACAGAGAGTCCGCGATAAGGGCAGCCTTATCTTTATAGATTTAAGGGACAGGACAGGCATTGTTCAGCTCGTTTTTGACGAAAACACCGAAAAGAGCGTTTTCGAAAAGGCGGAGAGCGTGCGCAGCGAGTATGTTCTGCTCGCAAAGGGCAAGGTGCGCGCAAGAGAGAGCGTAAACACCGAGATTAAGACGGGCGGCGTTGAAATCGTCGTAAGCGAGCTTCGCATTCTCTCAAAGGCGCAGACGCCCCCCTTTGAGATAGTTTCCTCCACCAAGACAAACGAGGAGCTTCGCCTGAAGTACCGCTACCTCGACCTGCGCCGCGAGCCGCTTCAGAGAAACCTTATGATGCGCCACGAAATCGCAAAGTGCGCGCGCGAATACTTCTACGAGAACGGCTTCGTTGAAATCGAAACCCCGATGATGATTAAGTCCACGCCCGAGGGCGCGCGCGACTACATTGTCCCCTCGCGTATCCACAACGGCAAGTTCTACGCTCTGCCGCAGTCCCCGCAGATTTACAAGCAGCTTCTTATGATTGCGGGTATGGACAGATATATCCAGCTGGCGCGCTGCTTCCGCGACGAGGATTTGAGAGCCGACAGACAGCCCGAGTTTACACAGATTGACCTTGAGATGTCGTTCGTTGACGTTGAGGATATCCTTGAAATGCTCGAGGGCTTTGTAAAGCGGCTGTACAAGCAGGTGCTCGGCGTGGATATAGCAACTCCCCTGCCCCGCCTCACCTACGCGGAGGCTATGAACCGCTACGGCTCGGACAAGCCCGACACCCGCTTCGGTATGGAAATCACCGATATCAGCGATATTGTAAAGAACAGCGGCTTCAGCGTGTTTGCGGACGCGGTTGCAAACGGCGGCTCGGTTCGCGGAATTGTCGCAAAGGGCGCAGCAGCAACACTCACCCGAAAGGAAATCGACAAGCAGACCGAGTTTGTCCGCGGTATCGGCGCAAAGGGACTTGCTTATGTGCGCTGGGTTGACGACGCGCCCAACTGCTCGTTCGGCAAGTTTATGGCAGAGGGCGAGCTTGAAAAGATTCTCGCGGCACTCGGCTGCGAAAAGGGCGACGTTGCGTTTATCGTTGCGGACAAGAATAAGGTTACGCTGCCCGTGCTCGGCGCGCTTCGCCTTAAGATTGCAAAGCAGCTTGACATTATCCCTGAGGGCTGGAACTTCCTGTGGATAACCGAGTTCCCGTTCTTCGAGTACGATGAGGAAAGCGGCGAGTGGCTCGCTATGCACCACCCGTTCACAATGCCGATGGACGAGTGCCTAGAATACCTCGAAACCGACAAGGAAAAGGTACGCGCAAAGGCATACGACCTTGTGCTTAACGGCGTAGAGCTGTCCAGCGGCTCTATCCGTATCACCGATTATGAGCTTCAGCAGAGAATGTTTGAGCTTCTCGGTCTTACGAAGGAGGAAATCGACGCGAAGTTCGGCTTCCTTGTTGACGCGTACAGATACGGCGCTCCCCCTCACGGCGGCGCGGGTATCGGACTTGACCGCCTGTCTATGCTTATGTGCGGCTGCGACAGCCTGCGCGATGTTACCGCTTTCCCGAAGGTGCAGAACGCAAGCGAGCTTATGAGCGAGGCGCCCTCGTTTGTCGGCGCAGACCAGCTCGAGGAGCTTGGCATAGCGGTTGTTTCCGAGGAATAAGCAGACTATCTGCAATATCTTTTGTGGGACGGTGAGCTTTTGGAAAAGCAGGAATACAGACAGCTTGCAGAAATGGCGTCAGACGGCGACGCAAAGGCGTTTTCGCACCTGTATGAAACAATCTACCGCGAGATGTACTACACCGCGTATTACTCGCTGAAAAACGACGCGGACGCCGTAAGCGCTGTCGAGGAAACCGTGCGAAGCGGCTTTTCCGCGGCGTCAAGGCTGCGAACCGAGGCGGCATTCCGCTCATATATGATGAAAACGCTCTGCACGAAGATAAAGCGTTTCTTCAAGGAATACGCGGCGGACGGCGAACCGATTGAGTATAACGCCGCCGAATACCGCCCTTACCAAAGCGGATTTGACATAAAGCAGGAGTTTGCGCGGCTGCCTGACAGCGACCGCGTGATAACCGTTATGGCGGCGCTCGGCAGCTTTACCGCGGAGGAAATCGCGGGATTTCTCGGTATGAGCGCGGGCGCTGTCCGCAAAAGGCTGAAAAAGACTATGGCTATGATATGCCCCGATTAACAAAAGGCAGGTGAACGCATTGACACCCTCTCAGCTTCGAGCGCTGATGATGTATAAGGTTGTGCCGGAAAAGGTAATGCCGCAGAATATCGAAGTGCTTCTTATGGGCGAGGACGAGGAGCTTCCCGAGCTTGACGCGTTCACCTTTCTGAACAGGCTTCGCGCGCTCGGCATAGGTTCGGCGGATTTTCTCTACCTGCTAAAGGGCTGCAACGCGCCCGAATCGGCGGTACAGAAAATCGAGCGCGACCCCGCGATGAACCTGAACGCGCTTATACTTACCCTTGAAGAAGCGGGGATAACCCCGCAGGAATATACCCGTATGCTGTACACCGCGCGACAGCTTTGGGAGCGCACAATGACGATACAGCTTCAGCAGGAGGAGAGCGGCGACGTTCGTGAGTATGTCCCGCGAGCGAAAGTGCCCGAACACACCGAGCCTGCCGATTACCCCGAGGAAGAAGCTGCCGATACCACGGAAACCGCCGAGGAGTTCTCCGAAAACAAGGAGGACAGCTTCACCGTTGAGAGCATTCTAGCGCAGATGGAGAGCATAGCGTCCATTCCCACGGGCGATGATGACAACGCACCCCTGCCGATTGACGAGCGGGAACAGCCGCTCTTAGACGGCGAACCCGACCAAAGCGACGAGCCGTTTTCGCAGGACGAAACCGAAGCGGAACAGCCCGCCGAGAAGCTGAACATCACGGCGCGGGTTGTCACCGAAACAACGCAGTTTGACGAGCCGTTTTCGCAGGACGAAACCGAAGCGGAACAGCCCGGCGAGAAGCTGAACATCACGGCGCGCGTTGTCACCGAAACAACGCAGTTTGACAAGCCGTTTTCCCCCGAAGATTACGACTACGACGAGGGCGAACCGGCAGAAACGGGAAGCCCCTACAAAAAGGGCGCGCTGATTTCCTCGGCGGCAGGCGCGGCGGTGCTGATTGCTGCAGCGGCGGGGCTTAACCTGCTCGGATTTGGTGCGCCGGCGACGCCTGCGCACAGGTTTGCGGTGGACAATGCCGAAATTTTCGCGCAGATTTACAGCGCATATAATAATGGTATAATCGGGAACAGCGCAAAGGCGTATTCCCCCGCCGCTGAAACAATTTTCGGCGGGCTGCTGATTGAGCAGGACGGCTTCGGAACCTACTCCGACAAAAGCACCGCGTACATCTGCTCGGCGGGCGGGATAACGCTCTATGCCGAAAACGGCGCGGAGCTTACCGAAAGCGGCATTCTTCTGCCGCCCGAGGGCGCGGAGTTTGTCGGATTTTTCGAGGACGGCGGCGCGCTGCTAGCGGTTTTTTGCGGCAGCGAAAGCGGCTTTATGCGCATCGAAAACGGGCGCGAGGTATTCTCCGCTTCGCAGGGCGGAGCGCTCTGCGACCTCGAATACGACAACGGGGCGCTTTATCTCGGCACGGTGTTTACCCCCGATTTTTCGGAGAACTTCACGATAGAACAGACCGACAGGTATATTCCTGCAATCTGCGGCGAAGGAATCGCGGCGGACAGGGTTCTGCTTAGCGAAAGCGCAGGCTGCTCCTATGCGCTGAGCGTACGCTACAACACGGCTGACGGCAGCGCAGAGCTGCTCTTTGCGGCGCTCGGCGATATCGCGCTCGCGGGAGCGGACGGCACGGCGGCGGTTTATTCCGAGGGAAAAACGCTGTTCTTTGCGCCCTCCGACGACGGGGTTTTCCGCACCGTTTCCGAAGCGAAAGCCGCCGCGGCAGCCGCGCGCGGGGCGCTTATCGCCTGTGCGGAGCAGGGCGAAAACGGCTTTGGCGTCAGCATTTTAAGCGGTGGCACACCCGTTTCGTTTATCGCAAACGCGCCCGAAAATCTGCATACGCTGCGGCTTTACGGGAACACACTGCTTTTGCTTGACGGTGGCGGGAAAACGCTTCTTGCGGCGGATATCACAGACCCCGCCGCGCCCGCAATCCTCTCCCTCGAAAGGGCAAACGGCTTTACCCGCGGGGATTACGCGGTGACAACCGCAAAAACAGACGCAGGGATAAGGCTTGCGCTTTTGGAAAAGAAAGCAGACGGCACGCGCGCCGAGCTGTTTTCCTTTGAAAAGCCGCTGTCGGCGCAGGAACTTAATTCGCTCGAATTTGGAGGCGCAGAGTCGTTTTTCGCGGGCGAGAAGCTTGCAGGAGCGGCTTACCGCAGGTTCGACGGGGTGAGCGTTGTGTCGGAGTTTGCGGTGTTCGGCGAGGACAGAAAGCTGCTTACGCTGTACGACGACAAGCACGGATACACCGCCGCTGCGGATATCGGCGGAACTGTTTATGCAATTCGCGGCGAAAGCGCGGATATCGTGCAATAACATATGATAATAACGGCGTTTTTTCGGTTTTTTGAAAAGACGCCGTATTTTTTTCCAAAAAATTTGCAAAAACCACTTGACAAAAGCAGTATAACAGGTTATACTGTATATGTAACACATAAACAGTCGCGCATTTGGAGGAAATGTATGGATAAGAAAAGTGTGGCTGTCGGTTCGTCGCTGGCGCTGCTGTGCGCTCTGGGGCTGTTGGCGTCTATGCTGCTTTTCGGCTCGGAAAAGGATAACCCCTGCGCGCAAATCTACGTCGGCGGGGAGCTTTACCAAACGCTTCCGCTGTCGGAGGACGCGGAGGTTACGGTGGAAACCGAGCTTGGGCGCAACGTCGTGACGGTTAAGGACGGCGCAGTTAGCGTTACCGAGGCGGACTGCCCCGACAAGGTGTGCGTAAGGACGGGCGCTTTGAGCGGAGGAGATGTTCCGATAATCTGCCTGCCGCACAGGCTGGAGATAAGAATTGCCGACGGTTCGGCAGATACAGACGCGAAAGCGGGATAAGGAGTGAAAGGATATGTCACTTAAGGTTGATGGTATTGTAAAAAAATACGGAGAGTACACGGCGGTTGACGGGCTTAGCTTCGAGATGAAGGAGCCGGGCGTGTTTGCGCTGCTGGGTACAAACGGAGCGGGAAAAACCACGTCTATCCGCATAATTCTGGGAATGCTTTCCTGCGACAGCGGCACGGTTACGCGAAACGGAAAGTCTTTCCTCGCGGCAAACGAGCCTATTGGCTACCTTGCAGAGGAGCGCGGTCTTTACCCGAAGTACACGATTATAGACCAGCTGCTGTACTTTACGCAGCTAAAGGGTATGCGCCGCGACGAAGCTATGAAAGCGCTCGACTACTGGTTCGACAGGCTGGAGGTAAACGAGTACCGAAACAAGCGCGCAGAACAGCTTTCAAAGGGCAATCAGCAGAAAATTCAGCTTATCGCGGCGCTTGCGCCGAACCCCGAGCTGCTTGTGCTCGACGAGCCGCTGAGCGGTCTTGACCCTGTGAATGCGGAGCTGTTCAAGTCGGTTATCCGCGAGGAAAAAGCAAAGAACAAGTACATCATAATGTCGTCGCACCAAATGGGAACGATTGAGGAGTTCTGCTCGGATATCGTTATACTTAACAAGGGCAAAACCGTGCTGAGCGGTAACCTGAACGAAATCAAGAAAGGCTACGGCAGAGTTAAGCTGACCGTAAAGGCAGAGGGCGACATAAAGTCCCTTGCGGCGGAATGCGGGCTTAGCGTCACCGAGGATACCCCGAACGGCACAAGCTTCAACGTTTCCTCCGAATCACAGGCGCACGCGCTGCTTAACAAAATAATGAGCAG
>SFHN01000045.1 GCA_004555635.1 [Eubacterium] saphenum | reverse complement strand
TTCACGCAGATTAGTCAGATGACCAAGGAGGAAATCGAGGCGCAGGCAAAGGCGAACAAGTAAACCTGAAAGGGAAAGGGCATTTTTATGGATAACGAGGTTTTCGGCTGTCAGAAGGTCGTTGAGATAATGGAGCAGATTCACCATACCCTCGAGGAGTACGAAAAGCAGACGGATTCCATGGTAAACGCCGATTTGGAAACCCTCCAGCGCGGGCTTATCGCAAGAAACGAGCTTATCGAAACGCTCGAGGATTTGAAGCTGCGGCTTGACGAGGTGGTGAATTTCGAGCAGGACGAGGAGCACCGCCTGCTGAAAGCGCTTGTAAACGGCAGCTACGTTAACGCGCAGCTTGACGACGACCACAAGAAAATACAGTTCCTCCAGCGCAGCATTCTGATTGTTAAGCAGCGCATTCTCGACAAGGACGCGGTTATTTCCGGCCAGTTCAGAAACCAGAGCATAGACTCGCGAAACGAGCTTGCGCAGCTAAAGCAGACGAAGCAGAAAATCGGCTACTACAACAGCGCAACCGTAAACCGCGCGACGGGACAGTCGCTTAACAAGAACCTATAATACAAACAGCCCGAGAATTAAAAACCTTCTCGGGCTGTTTTTGTGCGGTTTTATGCGGTTACTGTTTTCTCGCGAGGTAATATTCGTCGTCGGGGTCGTAGTAGGGGCAGTTGTAGTTTGTCCCCGTCATAAAGCGGTACATCTCGTCTTCGTCAAGGTTCACGAGGCACACATAGCACTCGCACTCCTCGTCGTAAACATAGTTTGCACAGTCGTCACAGTTCGTCATTGTATTCCCTCCGTTTCAAAGCCTGCCGTATCGCCGTAGCGGCAGGTGTAGATAAACTCGACCTTGTCGCCGTCGGACAGGGCAAAAGCCCCCGCCGACACTTCGGGCATTTCTCCGTTTACGCGGTAAATCCACCCGCTCATATCCCCGAAGCCAAACTCGGAAACCCCGCCTATTCCGCTTATATACTCGCCGTAAACCGAGCTTCGGTAGTCAACGCGTATGCGCTTTTCCCGAGCGGCATAAATCAGCGCGTCAAACGCGGTTTCACCCGTTTCGAGGGAAACGGTGCAGGCGTCGATAATCACCCCGTCCTGCGGGATAGCCGACAGGGGAGTTATCTGCTCGTCTATCATATCGAGGTTTGAAAGCGCGTTTTCGCAGCTCACGGACAGCGTTACGGATAAGTCCCCGCCGCCGCTCTGCGCGTAGTATTCATCGGCGGTTTTTAAGTCAAGCAGCCACACTCCGCCGCTTATAACACCGCACACTGCCGCGCAAATCAGCAGCCGCTTTTGCTTTTGTACAGCAGCAAAAACGCACGCCGCGACAGTGCCTATGCCCGCTACTGCTGAAATAATCAGCTTTATGTGAACTCCACCGAAGCCGCGATTGCTTGCGTTTTCGGGCAATGTGTCGGTGGTTTCAGGAATGTTGTCCGCAGGCGGGGCTTCGGGTGCGGCAGAGTTGTCCTCGCTTTCGCTTGCGGGAGTATTTTCCCGTTTCGGCTCGCCGAAAAGCAATTCGCCGCGCTCCGCGAGCGTCAAAGCCGTGAGCGCTTCTATCGCCTGCAATGTGGCGAGCGCGTTGGTTTTTCCGTCAGCGAGGTGTGCAAATCCGCCGTCCTCCCGCCGAAACGTCAGAAGCGCGCCGTAAGCCGCCGCAACGTTCTCGTCCTCAATGCCGTATCCCGCCGCCGCAAAAGCGACAAGCGCCTGCGCGGTGCTCTCGCAGTTTTCTACGCCCATCGTGAGGTATGCGCCCGAGGGCTGCTGCATTTCTCTGAGCCGCTTTACCGCGCGGTCTATTGCTCCCGAAATGTCAGGATTATCTTTAAGCGGCACAAGCGCGTCTATCGCAAACGCGGTCATATCCGCGTCGGAGCTTTCCCCGAACAGCGCAAAACCGCCGTCGGCAAGCTGCCTTTCGATAATGCTTTCTGCCAAGCTTTCGCGGGTATAGGTTGCGCCCTCTTCCGCTTCAAGCCCGCTCGCGTTTGCCGCAATCAGCCCCCAGATGTACGCGTTAAAGCCCTGTCTGTCGAAGTCGGGGTTTTTGTAAACCGCCGCGTCAATCACCTCTCGCGGGCAATCTCCGAGCGCCGAAAGCAGCACCGCCGTGCGCTGAAGCTCGGTCGGCGGGACAAACCCCTCACTTGAAATAAGCTCATCGGCGCGCTGTTTTGCGCTTTGCAAAAGCTCGTCCGTGCCGCTTCTGCCGTAAAGCCGGATATAGCATACCGCGCTTCTGTCGGAGCTTCCCGCCGAAAGCCCCTGCAAAAAGCTGTCCGCGCCGCGTTCCTTTGCGAAATACCCGAAAGCGGCAGAGAGAATATCCTCCCGCTCCTGCGCCGCCGCCGTCAAAGAAAAAGCGGCTTGCACCGCAAGTAAAATCACAATGCAAACCGCGCTTATAGCCTTTTTCATCTTGTTTTCTTGGTTATTGCGACAGCGCCGCCTGCGATAACCGCCATTCCGAGAAGCAGTGCAATTCCCTCAACGCCTGTGTCGGGGCTGCCCTTTTCCTCGCTGCTGTCAGCGTCGCCGTTGTCAGGGGTTTCGCCCGTTGCAGCCTCGGGGTCAATGGGTATAAGCTCCGCCTCGGTAAGCGCGCCGACCGCGGAGTCAATCTGCTCCTGCGTTGCGCCGTATTTTGTGAGCGTTTCCATTGCGCTGACGTAGTTGTAGCTGTTCTTTACCTCGTCGGAAGCCTTTGCGCAGAGCTTTATGAGCTTTGCGGCATTTACAGACTCAACCACCGCCGCAGCGCCGCCCCAAGAGCTGTTGTCAACACCGAGGTCTGCGCCGTAGCCGTATATCGAAAAGCGGAACTCGAGAACATCTCCGTCCTGCGGAATGTAGTCTCCGATGCCAACCATCGCGTACTCGCCGTTTACAAAGTAGCTCCAGCCGCTCTCGGGTGTGAAATCCATCGATGAAAGATACTCGTCGGAAGCTCTCTCGTAAATCTCAGGAACCAGCGCTGCAAGCTCGCTCGGAATGCTGATTTGGCTGATATCGGCTGTGGTGTCCGCGAAGCCCGTGATGTAGGGACCGTAGTCGCTCTCGCTGTACTGAATAGTCGCCGCGCGCTTTACAATGTCAAGACCCGTGTCGCCCTCATAAAGCGGAACCATAACAGGCTCAACCTCGAAGCCCTGACCGATGGTTGACTTGATTGCGGTAAAAGCAACCTTTCCGATTGACTCCTCCTGTGCAAAAGCGCCCGTCGCCGTCGCCGCAGAAATTACGGCAGCCGCCATAATGCCTGCAAAAATTCTTGTTTTCTTCATCTTTATTCCTCCGATAAAATATTTTTTCCGCAAAGCGGAAGCGAATATACAGCGGCAGGTCTTCCGGCTTGGAATATCCCGCGCGCCGCCTGCCTTCCCAAGGGCAAAAGCCCCCAGTGACACGAGCAAAGGCTCTGTGGCAAAGCGCGCAACTTCCTTACGGCAGCGGGGACTGCCGCGGATTTTCACCGCGTTCCGAGAAAACTTATTTCTCATTACCAGCTGTATAAATTCACAAGTGAATTATAGCACTTTTGAGTGCGGTTGTCAAGCCTTGCGGGCGCGCAATAGGGGCGGTTTTTCTGCCTTTGGGGCGGCATTGTGTCAAAAAAAGCGGGCAAAGCGGCGTTTTGCTATTGACTAATTGAAAAAAGTATAGTATAATAATAAAATGTAGATAAATCGGTATGGCGCAGCTTACGCCATACTTATACAATACGGAACGGAGTGAAAATTTAATTGAATAGCGAAGAAAGAGCAAGAAATGCCGGAAACGGCACCAAATCAAAAGCAATACCCAAGAGCAGAATATCAAAGCCGATATTCTTTATCGTGTTTTTCCTTATCATCGCGTTTACGGTGCTGTCCACTGTGGGCATAAGCACGCGCTACGGCGATAACGAAAGCGCGATTATTTGGGGTATTGACGATATCAGATGGGGCATTGATATCCGCGGCGGCGTAAACGTTACGTTCGGCGTTCCCGAGGACTATGCCGCAAATCACGATATCACTGACGACGACCTGAACGCGGCGAAATCCATCATAGAAACGCGCCTTGTCAGCAAGAACATCAATGACTATGAGGTATTCACCGACAGCACAACAAAGGCGATTATCGTTCAGTTCCCGTGGCAGAGCGACGACACCTCGTTCGACCCCGAGCAGGCGGTAAAGGAAATCGGCGAAACCGCGCTCCTTACATTCCGCGAGGGCTATGAGGTTGACGAAAACGGGCTTCCCACCGGTCAGACCGAAAAGGTTATCCTTACGGGCGCGGACGTAGCAAGCGCAAAGCCTCTGTACAACACCGAGGACAAGGAGTGGATTGTATCCCTGGAGTTCAAGGACAGCGGCGTTGAAGCGTTCACCGAGGCAACCGGAAGACTTGTAGGCGACTACATATCCATTTGGATGGACGATATCTGCATTTCCTATCCGAAGGTTTCCAATCAGATTTTCGACAGCTCCTGCCAGATTTCGGGCAGCTTTGACGCGGACAGCTCGACGGCGCTCGCCAACAAGATAAACGGCGGTGCGCTTCCGTTCAAGCTTGAAGTAACCAGCCTGTCCACTATCTCCCCGATTCTCGGTACGGGCGCGCGCGACGCTATGGCGCTCGCGGGACTTATCGCGTTTATCCTTATCGCGATATTTATGATAGCGGCTTACCGTCTGCCCGGCATTGTTGCGGTTATCGCGCTGCTTGGTCAGGTTGCGGGTATGTTTGCGGCTATAACCGGCTTCTTCGCGTTTAACGACGCAAGCTCCCTTACGCTTCCCGGTATTGCGGGTATTATTCTGTCTATCGGTATGGGCGTTGACGCAAACGTTATTACTGCGGAGCGTATCAAGGAAGAGCTTAAAGCGGGCAGAACCATTGACGGCGCGCTGAAGAACGGCTTCTCGCGCGGCTTTACCGCTATCCTCGACTCAAACCTTACCGTTATTATCGTAGCGGTTATCCTTATGGCGGTGTTCGGAACTTGGTTCGGCGCTTCCACAGAGGGCACTATCTACTCGTTCGGCTACACGCTGCTTGCAGGCGTTGTTATGAACTTCATTATGGCTTGCTGGCTGACCCGCCTTATGACGGTTTCGCTGTCCAAGTTCAAGGTGTTCAGAAAGCCCGCGTTCTTTGCGGTCAGCAAGGTTGAGTCCGCAGATGTTGAGCAGGGCAAGGACACCGTTATGCCCATCGAGGTTAAGGCAAAGACAAGCTTTGACTTTGTCGGCAAGAGAAAGGTATTCGTGCTTATTTCCGCGGCGGCATTTGCTTTGACGCTTATCTTCAGCTTCGTGCTCGGCGTTGACGTTGATATCCGCTTCAAGGGCGGTACGATGATAACCTATTCCTACACGGGCGAAGTTAACACCGCCGATGTAAAGTCTGCGGTAGAAGCGCTCGGCACTCCGAGAGCTACCGTAACGACGGGAACAAGCTTCACAGGCGGACTTAACACGATTGTCCTGTCCTTTGCGGCTGACGAGAAGATGAACGACGATATGCTCGCTCAAATCTCCGACACGCTGATTGAGAAGTTCCCCGACAACGAGATTATCAACCTTGACACGACAAACGTTGCCGCTTCGGCAGGTAAGCAGTTCTTCATCTCCTGCCTTATTGCGGTTATCGTGGCGTTCGTGCTGCTGGTTGTGTACATTGCGTTCCGCTTCAAGAAAATCGGCGGCTGGAGCGCGGGCGTTATCGCGATATTCTGTCTGCTTCACGACGTAATCATTACCTATGCGGTATATGTATTCGGCGGTATGGCGCTCGACAGCAACTTTATGGCGGTTATCCTGACGCTTCTCGGCTACTCCATAAACAACACCATCATCATCTACGACCGTCTGCGTGAAAACCGCGCGAAGTACGGCAAGCGTGTTTCCGACGCCGACCTTGTAAACCTCTCGATAAACCAGACGCTTTCGCGTTCGATTATCACGACTGCAACGACAGTTACCGCGATGATTTGCATTTCGGTTGTCTGCGTACTCCGCGGCGTAACGTCTATTCTCAGCTTCTCCATTCCGCTCTCAATCGGAATGCTTGTCGGATTCTACTCATCGCTTTGCCTTGCAGGTCCGCTTTGGATTTGGTGGACAGGGCGCAAGAGCAAGACCATCACAAAGGAAGCATAATTTCACAAGCGAAACTGCCCCGCTTTCGGGGCAGTTTTTGGTTTTGGTGGGTGGCTGTGCATATTCTGCTTGACAATCGGCGGGAAATGGTCTACAATAATAGCATACCACAGAAAAGAGGAGCAACAATGCAGAAAATACTCGGATATATCCGCCGCGCGTGTCAGGAGTTTGACCTTATCGAGGACGGAGACAGGATTGCCGTCGGTGTGTCGGGCGGAAAGGACAGCCTTGTGCTGTTAGCGGGGCTTGCGCAAATGCGCAGATTTTACGAAAAGAAATACGAGGTTGTAGCGATATCGCTTGACCCGCGCTTTGGCGGCGAGGAAACCGATTACTCGCCCGTAGAAAGGCTCTGTGAAAAGCTTGACGTGCCGTATCACATAATCCGCACAGACATCGCGGAGATTGTCTTTGACATAAGAAAAGAGCCTAACCCATGCTCGCTTTGCGCGAAAATGCGGCGCGGCGCGCTTCACGACGCAGCGAAGGAATACGGCTGCAACAAAATCGCGCTCGGCCACAACAACGACGACGCAATCGAAACTTTTATGATGAACCTTCTTCAAGAAGGGAGAATAGGCTGCTTTGCGCCGATAAGCTATCTCTCGCGAAAGGATATCACGATGATTAGGCCGCTGGTTTTTGCTCCCGAGCATATTGTAATGTCCTGCGCGCGCAGAAACGGCTTTGAGATGGTCAAGAGCAAATGCCCCGAGGACAAGCACACCACCCGCGAAACCACCAAGGAAATGCTTGCGGCGATGGAGCGCGAAAACAAGGGCGTTAAGCAGCGCATTTTCGGCGCTATGAGAAAGGCGGGGATTGACCGCTGGGGCTACAAGGACGAAACGCCGTAGTTGTTTTGCGGGGGTGAAGCTTTGCTGTATGGCATTCTGCAATGGACGTGGGGATTTCCGCAGACGCTTGTGGGATTTGTGCTGTCGCTGATTTTTCGCGGGGACAGCAAGCGGTTTTTCGGCGCTTCGGTCAGGCGGTGGAGATTTCGCGGGAGCATTTCGCTCGGGTGGTACATTTTCCTCAGCGAAAGCGCAAACGCGCAGCACGACCTGCTTATTCACGAATACGGTCACACAATACAGTCGCTGATTTTGGGGCCGCTGTATCTTGCCGTGGTGGGTATTCCGTCGCTGCTATGGGCAGGACTGCCTGCCTTTGAGCGGTACAGAAAGCAGCGCGGCGTCGATTATGACAGCGTTTATCCCGAAAATTGGGCTAACGCGCTCGGAAAGCGGTTCTGCGAAGAACACTCAAAATGAGAACACAAACAGCCCGAGAGCATTGATTTGCTCTCGGGCTGTTTTTATGGTAATTGCGCGCTAAATCTGCCACGGCTGTTTTCGCTCGTAAAACTCCAGCTTTATCCCCTCGGTGCGCGCTTTTTTGTACAGCGCGCTAAGCCTGCACAGCACCGCGTTTTCCTCGAAAATGAGCGCTTGAATAACAGCTTCGTCGGTGGATAGGTCGAACGCCGAGCGTATGTCATAAAGCCGCTCTGTAAGCTCTGTAAGGCTTTGCGAAAGCTCCGCCGCGCTGCTGTTATGCTCCTGCTTTTTTCGGAAAAACAGCTCTGAAATAATGTGCTTCATCTTTTCCCCTCCATAGCTTTTTCGGATTTGGGCGCTAAATTCCGCTTTGATAATGCTTATTTTCCCGCCGCGAAAAATATTCAGCGAAAAACGGAAAAATTGCGCAAATCCCTCTTGAAAACGTTTTCAGGATATGCTATACTAGAGGTAA